>NZ_JAERJS010000015.1:0-86141 GCF_018257525.1 Tatumella sp. JGM130
AGGAGTCAACCACTATTTCGTGATTTTTTCTCCGGACCGAATCGCTTCAGTCCCTGTCACGCCGCTGCGCATCGCGCCTTGCCGTGTCAGTGGTTGCGCATTATAGGGAATGTTTCCGGAAGCGCAACCCCAAATAATCATTTATTTTCTGTTCGCTGAAACTTCACACAAATTGAACTATTAACCAGCTACACCGCAGACTTTTTAATCAGTTCCGGCAGTTCTGCAAGGCTATTCAACACCCGGTCAGCAGCAGATTCGCTCTCAGCGGTTAAAGGCTGGCCACTGCGTACCAGAATGTTATGCCCCACCCCTGCAGCCTGACCCGCCAGCATATCTTCGCGCTTATCTCCCACCATATAGGATGCTGCCATATCTATATTCAATTGCTGCTGACCGGATAACAACATCCCTGGCAGGGGCTTACGACACTCACACACTTGCTTATACTCAGCAACAGCGCCTTCTGGATGATGAGGACAATAATAGATACCATCTAAGTCCACACCGCGATCAGCCAGTGACCAGTCCATCCATTCAGTCAGCTGCATAAACTGATTTTCTGTATATTTACCACGTGCAATACCTGACTGGTTTGTGACCACCACCAGCGCATAACCCATCGCTTTCAGTTCCTGCATCGCTTCAATGACACCATCGATAAACTGAAAATCATCGACCTGATGTACAAATCCATGATCAATATTAATTGTGCCATCACGATCCAGAAAAATTGCCGGTATTTTGTTCGCCACTCATTTACTCCTCTGTTTAACTGTACTCAGTATCGCATGTTCATCTGCCGGAGTGTATTAAAAGCCGGAAAGATGCCCTGACGACAACAGGGGCCTTTGCCTCTGTATAAATACCGGGCCATCCCTGATGCTGTTTTTCTTCATCTATATGGGGAAGCCGGTACTGGTTTACTGCTCCCCTCTCTGCGCCTGATGATTTCTTTTCATCAGTACATCACCGGCACCGTCACTTCGCACCATCCGCCAGCCCTGTGAATAGCGGCACGGAGTAAACTGCTACACAGAACAGGAGCAGGTTTGCTTATACGGCCGGGTCTATGGGATGGGATGGAACAGCCTGACAGAGTGTGATTACGGTAGCAGTCAGCTTACTGCTGTTTCCGGATAGCTATCAGTTATGCAAAATGGCACTAAGACTTTCATTGATTTAGACGTCTGGATGCCTTAACATCCTTTTCAATCACAGACATTGTCTCTGTATTCATGTCTGATAACGACGGTAAAATCTTACAAAATAACGATTACTTAGATGATTAAATTAGAAAACATCAGCAAAGTCTTCAGCCAGGGGACACAGACCATCACGGCATTGTCCGATGTCAGTCTGCATGTGCCTGCCGGCCAGATTTATGGCGTGATCGGTGCTTCAGGTGCCGGAAAAAGTACCCTTATTCGCTGCGTAAACTTACTGGAACGCCCGACCTCTGGCCGGGTTGTGGTCGATGGCCAGGAGCTGACCGCCTTTTCTGAGAAACAACTGACCCTTGCCCGCCGCCAGATAGGCATGATTTTTCAGCATTTTAATTTGCTGAATTCCCGTACAGTATTTGGCAATGTTGCTCTGCCACTGGAACTTGAAAATCGCCCACGCGCCGAAATTCACCGGAAAGTGACAGATTTACTGGAGCTGGTCGGACTGGGAGATAAACATAATTCGCGTCCGGGTAACCTGTCTGGCGGCCAGAAACAGCGCGTCGCTATTGCCCGCGCACTGGCCAGTGACCCGAAAGTGTTACTCTGTGACGAAGCAACCAGTGCCCTGGACCCTGCAACCACCCGCTCTATCCTTGAACTCCTGAAAGATATTAACCGCCGTCTGGGGCTGACCATTATGCTGATCACTCATGAGATGGATGTGGTGAAACGTATCTGTGATCAGGTTGCGATTATCAGTCAGGGAAAACTGATAGAGAAAGATCAGGTCAGTGAAGTGTTTTCACATCCTAAAACGCCTCTTGCCCAGCAGTTTATTCAGTCCACCCTGCATCTTGATATTCCGGATGATTATCAGCAACGCCTGAGTGACCGCGCATCCGAAGGTAAAATTCCGCTGCTGCGTCTTGAATTTACCGGTGAGTCAGTCGATGCCCCGCTGCTTTCCGAGGTTGCCAGACGGTTTGCGGTTGACTGCAACATTATCAGTGCCCAGATGGATTATGCCGGAGGGGTTAAATTTGGCATCATGCTGACAGAAGTCAGTGGTGATCAGCAAAACAGTCAGGCAGCCATTGACTGGCTGCGCGAGCAACATGTAAAAGCAGAGGTATTAGGCTATGTCTGAGGCCATGATTTGGTTACTGGCCGGCGGGGTCTGGGAAACGCTGATAATGACCTTTGTGTCGGGATTCTTCGGTTTCGTGATTGGACTGCCGGTCGGTGTATTACTGTACATTACCCGTCCCGGTCAGATTATCGAGAATAAAACCCTGTACCGGACCATTTCAGCTATCGTTAATATTTTCCGGTCAATCCCGTTTATTATTTTGCTGGTCTGGATGATCCCGTTCACCCGGATACTGGTCGGTACTTCTATCGGATTGCAGGCTGCTATTGTGCCTCTGACAATAGGCGCAGCGCCTTTTATTGCGCGTATGGTCGAAAATACATTACTGGAATTGCCTGCCGGGCTGATCGAAGCCTCACGGGCGATGGGAGCCACTCCGCTGCAAATTATCCGTAAAGTGCTGCTGCCGGAAGCCTTACCCGGCCTGATCAATGCGGCTACCATTACCCTGATCACTCTGGTCGGCTACTCCGCCATGGGGGGAGCTGTCGGTGCTGGCGGGCTGGGACAAATCGGTATTCAATATGGTTATATCGGTTACAACGCTCTGGTAATGAATACGGTATTAGTATTATTAGTTATTCTGGTGTATTTAATTCAGTTTGGTGGTGACCGCATCGTTCGTGCTGTCACTCATAAATAAGTCAGTCAGAAAAATGTTAATTAAGGACAACCTATGACTTTTACCTTTAAGAAAATGGCCGCACTGGGTGCGCTGATCGGTGTGATGGCACTGACAGGCTGCGACCAGAAAAGCAAAGAAGATCCCAACCATATTAAAGTCGGCGTGATTGCCGGTGCCGAACAGCAGGTTGCTGAGGTCGCACAAAAAGTGGCTAAAGAAAAATATGGCCTGGACGTAGAGCTGGTGACGTTTAATGACTATGTACTGCCAAATGAAGCCCTGAGCAAAGGCGATATTGATGTTAATGCCTTCCAGCATAAGCCTTACCTTGACCAGCAGATCAAAGATCGTGGCTATAAGCTGGTACCGGTTGGTAATACTTTTGTGTATCCGATTGCCGGTTACTCGAAAAAAATCAAATCCCTGAGCGAATTGCAGGACGGCGCACAGATTGCTATACCCAATGATCCGACGAACCTCGGACGTTCACTGCTGCTGCTGCAAAAAGTGGGGCTGATTAAACTGAAAGACAACAGTGGTCTGCTGCCTACAACACTGGATATCACCGAAAATCCAAAACACCTGAAAATTATTGAACTGGAAGCGCCGCAATTACCGCGTTCCCTGGATGACGATAAAATTACTCTGGCAATTATTAACACGACCTATGCCAGCCAGATTGGCTTTACTCCGCAAAAAGACGGTATTTTTGTCGAAGATAAAGACTCACCTTACGTTAACCTGATCGTTGCCCGTGAAGATAATAAAGACGCAGAAAACGTGAAAAATTTCGTTAAGGCTTATCAGTCTGATGAAGTGGCTGCAGCGGCTCAGAAAATTTTCAACGGCGGTGCGGTGAAAGGCTGGTAAACCAATCCGTAACCTAAAACAGGGGCGACAGTGATGTCGCCCTTTTTATTTATCCGCGCCAGTGGCTTGTTATTTTTTCCCGCTCTTGATTCAATAGCCGCAATTCTATTCTATGAGGGTAATTCCATGCGTCTGTTCCCGCTTTGCGTGTTTGCGTTAATGCTGACAGGCTGTTCTGTTCATCATGAAGCACCTGCGCAACATCAGCCGCTAAATTCCGGCCGGCATGCTGAACCTGAACGTAGCAAACCGGTTCGCCGGGCCGCTCCGGTAGACGTTTATACCTCTCCGACAGATTTGCTGAGTAAACCTTTCCGTGACTTAGGCGAAGTTTCAGGCGAAGACTGCCAGTCAGGCCCGCAAAGCTCTCCGGCGAATATCAACACCGCCCGGAAACGTATGCAGATCAAGGCTTCAGAGATCAAAGCAAATGCAGTGCTACTG
Organism: Tatumella sp. JGM130; assembly: GCF_018257525.1. NCBI lineage: Bacteria > Pseudomonadati > Pseudomonadota > Gammaproteobacteria > Enterobacterales > Erwiniaceae > Tatumella > Tatumella sp. JGM130. The sequence continues at coordinate 4,259 of NZ_JAERJS010000015.1, forward strand.
CACCAGTGTACGGTAGTCACTACCGCGGCAGGATGCTACCGTCAGGCCGTCTGTCAGGGTTCTGCCCTGAAAGTCACCCGTCAATGACCAGCTTTACCTTTCAGCAAATCGGGGTAATACATTCCCCGTGGAAAGAGAAGTTTGCGGTGCCCCGTCAGCCGGGGCTGGTCACCCATGGCGGCGGTGAGTTACACCTGCTGCCTCCTTATAATCAGAGCGATACCGTGCGCGGACTGGAAGCGTTCAGTCATCTGTGGGTAACTTTCGTTTTTCATCAGACAATGGAACAAGGGTGGCATCCGACCGTCCGTCCTCCCCGGCTGGGCGGGAATCAGAGGATAGGCGTATTCGCGACCCGATCGACCTTTCGTCCTAACCCGCTGGGAATGTCTCTGGTTCAGCTTAAAGGGATCCGCACCGGCCGGCAGCAGGTGGTTCTGGAACTGGGCAGTCTGGATTTAGTCGACGGTACACCCGTCATTGATATTAAACCGTATCTTCCGTTTGTTGAATCGGTTCCTGAGGCTAGTGCAGGCTATGCCGGACAGGCACCGGAAGGGAATATGCCGGTGATTTTCACACCGGATGTCTGCCACCAATTACAGCAGCTGGGCGGTGATTATCCGCACCTGCAACAGTTTCTGTCAGAGGTTCTGGCCCAGGATCCCCGCCCGGCATATCGTAAAAACAACGAAGACAACCGGGAGTATGCTGTACGGGTACTCAATTTTAATGTGCGCTGGCGAATAATCGCCGGACGTAACGAGGTTTTTGCCATTGAGCCCGGCTAAATCGCACTTTTTGGCAGCGCGACTGACTGATACACTATCAGGTAACTAAAAACAGTTTTTTTCCGATTTTCCGTTTAACTGGAATATTAATTAATGCGTACTTCTCAATACTTACTCTCCACCCTTAAGGAGACTCCGTCTGATGCTGAGGTTATCAGCCATCAGTTAATGCTGCGTGCCGGCATGATCCGTAAACTGGCCTCGGGTTTATATACCTGGTTACCGACCGGTATCCGTGTCCTCAGAAAAGTCGAGAATATCGTACGTGAGGAAATGAACAGTGCCGGGGCCATCGAAATCAGTATGCCGGTGGTTCAGCCCGCTGACCTGTGGGAGGAAAGTGGCCGCTGGGAACAATATGGCCCGGAGCTGTTACGTATTAATGATCGTAATGAGCGTCCTTTTGTTCTGGGACCGACCCATGAAGAAGTGGTGACCGATCTAATCCGTAATGAACTCAGTTCTTACAAACAGCTGCCTCTCAACCTGTATCAAATCCAGACCAAATTCCGCGATGAAGTACGCCCGCGTTTCGGAGTAATGCGTTCCCGTGAATTTATTATGAAAGATGCTTATTCTTTCCATACATCACAGGAATCGCTGCAGGAAACGTACGACACTATGTATCGTGCGTACAGTCAGTCATTCAGCCGGATGGGGCTGGATTTCCGTGCCGTACAGGCTGATACCGGCTCAATCGGTGGCAGTGCTTCGCATGAATTCCAGGTACTGGCGAAAAATGGTGAAGACGATGTGATCTTCTCCAGCGACTCTGATTACGCAGCGAATATCGAACTGGCCGAAGCTGTTGCTCCGGCCGGTGAACGTCCGGCACCGGCGGAGGCCATGGTTCAGGTTGATACTCCCGATGCAAAAACTATCGCTGAGCTGGTTGAACAGTTTAAGGTTCCGGTAGAGAAAACGGTGAAGACGCTAGTGGTCAAGGCCGCCGAAGAGAGCGGTCACCGTCTGGTGGCATTGCTGGTTCGTGGTGATCATCAGCTGAACGAAGTCAAAGCGGAGAAACTGTCGCAGGTTGCCGTCCCTCTGAGCTTCGCTACCGAAGAAGAACTCCGCAGTGAACTGGGCGCCGGAGCTGGTTCTCTGGGGCCTGTCGGTCTGACAATTCCGGTCATTGCTGATCGTACTGTCGCTAAAATGAGTGATTTCAGTGCCGGTGCCAATATCGACGGTAAACACTGGTTTGGTATTAACTGGGTGCGTGACTTACCGGAAGCACAGGTTGCTGATATCCGTAATGTTATCGAAGGTGATATCAGCCCGGATGGAAAAGGCGTACTGCAGATTAAACGTGGTATCGAAGTGGGCCATATATTCCAGCTGGGTACCAAATACTCTGAAGCGATGAAAGCCACAGTTCAGGGTGAAGATGGCCGTAACCAGACACTGGCCATGGGTTGCTACGGTATCGGGATCACCCGAATTGTTGCCGCCGCCATTGAGCAAAACCATGACGAGCGCGGTATTCTCTGGCCTGATGCGCTGGCCCCTTTCCAGGTTGCCATCCTGCCGATGAATATGCATAAATCTTTCCGCGTCCGGCAGCTGGCCGAAGAGCTGTATCAGCAGTTCCAGGCCCTTGGCATTGATGTCATTCTCGATGATCGTAAAGAACGTCCGGGTGTGATGTTTGCGGATATGGAACTGATCGGTGTTCCTCATACTGTTGTTATCGGTGATCGTAATCTGGATAACGAAGAAATTGAGTACAAAAACCGTCGTCAGGCTGAGAAGCAGATGATTAAGACCAGCGATATTGTTAATTATCTGACATCGCGTATTCGCGGGTAACCGGCCTGCGGGGCTTTTGGCCCGGCAGAAACAAAAAACACATAACGCGGGTTATGTGTTTTTTTTTACTCTTCAGTCATGCTGTAGCCGCGGAGGCAGTACGGCAGTTACCCCTGATCGCGGACTTTACCACGCAGACTTTTGGTTGCCGATTGACGAGCCTTTGACTGTAACCGTCTGACTTTTGAAGCACGCGTCGGGCGGGTTGCTTTGCGGGGGGCATCTTCATAAGTCAGTTCACGGATCACATCCACCAGCCGCTGAACCGCAGCAGCCCTGTTTTTATCCTGACTACGGAAAGACTGCGATTTTATCACTACAACCCCGTCTGCGGTTATCAGGTGATGGTTCACATTCAGGAGTTTTTGCTGAATTTCAGCAGGCAGCCGGGAAGCACGGATATCGAAACGCAGATGCACCGCCGTTGACGCTTTATTCACATGTTGCCCGCCCGCCCCCTGAGCACGGATCGCCGTGAACTGGATATCCTCCGGGTCGAGAGTTATCTGACGGGTGACGTCAATCATGTGCTCGCCTGCCAGGGTGTTAATTGCAATTCAACATGCCGTTCACCGTCAGACAGCCAAATCATCCCTTCCTGCAGGGTCACCTGGAGATTCATATTGCGACTGGCAAGGTCGCTCAGCAGCCCGAGCTGTTGATCATCCATGTACCAGATGCTGAGATTTTTTAGGGTGCTCAGTTTCTCGCGGTTTTGCTGCCACCATACCTGCGCGGCCCGCTCACTATAAGCAAACAGCACGACCTGCTCTGCCAGTCCGGACGCTTTCTTCAGCCTGCGCTCTTCCGGCAGACCCAGTTCGATCCATAGTTTTACCGTACCATAATCATGATGTAACCAGAGTTCCGGCTGGTCATCTGCGGACAGCCCTTTAGTAAACTGTAATTTATCATCTGCATTCAGGATCCATGCCAGTAAACGCAGCATCATTCTTTCCTGAGTTTCTGAAGGATGCCTGGCCAGTGTCAGCTGTGTATCCGAAAAATATTGCCGGTCGAGATCGGCAATATTAACTGCCGCTTTGTAAATAGTTGCTTTTAAGGCCATGGCCCCTCCGATAACTGAATCCGGTTATTGTAACGGAAAGCGGCTAAAGACAGAAAAAACGATTATCTTTTCCGTTACGGAACAGTCCGACTGCCAGCATCTTGCTATCGCCGGACCAACGGCATAGGCTGTTAAAGACAAGGCCGGATCGATGATAACTGACTGATGTCAGATTTTGTCGATAAATATTGTGAATCAGTACAAGCGCGCTATGCTGACATTATCAGGGACCTTCGGCCGGTCCGGAAGCGTCAGGCGCCTGGCTCAGAAACGGTACGAGCGAGGATATAGCGGATTTTTCAGGGATTATGCGGCAATGACCGCTAAGAACTCACGGTGAGCGACTATGTCAATGAATGATACTTATCAACCCATTAATTGTGATGATTATGACTATCTTGAACTCGCCTGCCAGCATCAACTGATGCTGATGATTGCACTGAAAAATGGTGAAACGTTTGAGGCAACAGCCCGCGATTTACTGCTACGAAAGAAAGTTGAGTATCTGATAGTTGATCAGGCGGGATCGCAACGTGAATTGCGGCTGGACAGCATAAACAGCTTCAGTCATCCGGAAATCGGGACTGTGGTGATCAGCGAAAGCTGACCCTGTGTTCAGGGCTGCAGACACGGCCCTGAACACACGACTTAATCTTTACTTTGTTCTTCCTGCTGCCATTGCAGGAACCAGCACTGGCTGTCAGCTGACTCAGCAGGCTGAGCATGCTGACAGACGAAGACCCCCGGTGCACATACCGGCTCATCGTCATAAAACAAAACAGGGGTATTTTCCCTGAGCCAGGGAGGTACCCCGCACTCCTGCCATATTTTCTTCAGTGATCGTCCGCGGTCTCGTCCGACAATATATAAACGGCCGGCGGCACTGAACCTTACGGATACCTGTGTTGCTCTGTCCGGTAACCTTAAACGAATGCCCTGCGGGGCAGAGATCAGTTGCCCCAGATTATCCGGTAATATCAGGGGAACCTGCAGATCAGGCCAGTCCAGCCGGGTATCGCGCTGTCCCTGAAAACACCTGACCCACCAGAGATGACCGGCATAACGCCGGATTTCACCGCCGGAAATAACCAGTCTGGGATTGGCATCCTCACGACTGCAGGCAACTTCCTGCCATATACGGGCTAACTGGCTGCGTGATGGCATTAATGCTCCGCAACAGGCAAGCCAGCGCCGCAGTATGGCTGCCCGTTTCAATGGGCTGATATCCGTCAGCGGAGCTACCGGTATCGCCTGTTGCGGGGTAATCAGCCCGGCCAGTTCATCCTGTAACAGTTCATCCAGTAAGGCTTCCTGCTCACCACATAACCCGGCACTGCGGGATACTGCTGACGGGAAGTGCGGCCAGCGCCGGGTCAGTAACGGTAAAATTTCCAGCCGCAGGAAGTTACGGTCATAAGCCGGGTCGTCATTACTGTCATCCTCAATCCACCGCAGATCGTGCTGCTCTGCATAACCGGCAAGTTGTCGGCGGCTGCAGGAGAGTAACGGCCGCAGTATCGACCCGCAGGAAAATGGCATTACTGCCGGCATCGCGGCCAGTCCTGCCGGACCGCTGCCCCTTTTCAAGGCCAGCAGCAACGTTTCACACTGGTCATCCTGGTGATGCGCCGTCAGCAGGGCTTCTCCCGGATTCAGCAAACGAGAGAAAACACCATAGCGTGCCTGTCTGGCACTGGCTTCCGTCCCCAGCGCTCTGGTATCCAGCTGCACATATTCCACTCTCAGGGGAATATCCAGTGACCGGCAAAACTGCCGGCAATGGGTCACCCAGTCATCGGCGTAATGGCTTAACCCATGATGAATATGGACAGCCCGTACCCTGATATTCTGCTGATGCCGCAGCCCGGCGACCGCATGGAGCAGTACCGCAGAATCCAGCCCGCCGCTAAATGCGACCAGTAAATCTTTAAAGCCGAAAAGCGGAATATCTCCGGAAAACACAGTGCTCTGATTCATTGTTCTGCCAGTGATGGATAAGACTACAGGGCACGTTACCGGGAAAGCTTTCGTCATTCAAGCCAGACTTCTGGCAATGCCGCCCTGTCCCCAAAACAATGATGCCGCAGCAAAGCGGCATCCGGTGATCTGCTGAGGTTATCAGTGCGTTTTTTTCAGGACCTTAACCGTGTAACGCCCGTCCTCCTGCCGGTAAGCCCCGTGAATATCTGTTTCAAACCCCGGGAAACGGGCACCTATTTCACATAGCATCTGCAGGAATTCCAGTACCGGCAGACTCTGTTGTGTGATCATTTCTCCGGGCATCACCAGCGGTACTCCGGGCGGATATGGCAGGATCATATTGGCATTTATCCTGCCGGCGACCTCTTCGAGATAGACTTCTTCCGTCTCCCCTTTCAGTGCCTGATGAAAAGCCTGATAAGGAGTGATTACCATTTCCGGCAGAACATCGAAGGCGCGGTACATTAAATCAGGCAAGTTATGATGCATTACACATTGGTGAATATTTTCAGCCAGCGTCTGAATTCTCATCTCTTTATAGAACTCAGGCGCTTCACTGTACAGCGAAGGCAGCATATTTTTAACTTTCAGGTTCAGGTCAAAGGCGCGTTTAAACTCCGTCAGCGCCCGTAATAAACTCAGCGCCCGGGTTTTATCTATACCGATACTGAACAGGAATAACAGATTATAGGGACCTGTTTTTTCGACAATAATATCGTGTTCATCCAGGTATCTTGCAACAATGCTGGCCGGAATACCAAAAGGCGTCATTGCCCCCTGATGGTCCATTCCGGGGGTAAGTAAGGTGATTTTTACCGGATCAAGGTACATATGCCGGTGATCAATATCCTTAAAGCCATGCCAGGTACTGCCGGGGGTTAATTCCCAGCATTCAGTCCGGGAAATATCTTCCGGCTGCCAGACGTCAAAAAACCAGCTGTCAGATTCTTTATAGAGCCGCTTAATCTCTTTACGGAACTTAATGGCTCTCAGGATCGAACTCTCTATCAGGTGTTTCCCTGAATTACCTTTCATCATCGCGGCCGCCGTTTCAGCAGAGGCGACTATCCCATAGTGCGGAGAGGTGGTGGTATGCATCATGTAAGATTCATTGAAAGTATGCTCATCAATGTCCCCTTTCACATGGATCATCGATGCCTGAGAAAACGCAGCCAGCAGTTTATGGGTCGACTGGGTTTCATAGATGGTTTTTCCGGCTGTCCTTTCACCACTCATTCCGCATTTTCCCTGATAAATCGGATGAAAATTAGTATAGGGAACCCAGGCTGAATCAAAATGAATCGAGCTGACATCAAGGGTATCTTTAATAAAATCAGTATTATACAGCAGACCGTCATAAGTAGAGTTAGTGATCACCGCATGTACCGGCCAGCTGGCTCCGGGAGTACTGTCGACCCGATGGCTGATCGTTTCATGACTAAACTCAGCGCAGGGGATTCCGCCTAAAATGCCATAAGCGTTACGGGTTGGGCGGAAATAAACCGGAATAACATCACTCATCATCATTAAATGGGTCAGTGATTTATGGCAGTTCCGGTCAATAAGCAGAGTACTGCCTGCCGGGGCCGCGTACATCCCCACAATTTTATTCGCGGTCGAAGTACCATTGGTCACGATATAACTGCGGTCAGCATTAAATATACGTGCAATATAATCTTCTGCCTCTTTATGGGGACCGCTGTGATCCAGTAAAGATCCCAGTTCAGAAACAGAGATCGAGATATCCGACTTCATGGTGTTACCACCAAAGAAATCATAGAATAATGCCCCCGCCGGACTTTTTAAAAATGCAGTTCCGCCCATATGTCCGGGAGTACAAAAAGTATACTTACCCTCACGTGCATATTTAAATAACTCGCGGGTTAACGGGGGTAATATCTTATTCACATAATCGCGGGTATTTTGCTCGATTTTAAGAGCAATATCATCTGCCGCACCCAGTGCATACTCAAAAAAACGGATTTGCATTCGCAGTTCATTCAGGCTGACATCGAGTGACGAATAGTTATTGGCAAAAGCATACAGGGGAAGATAATCATTAATTTTACTGATATCCTCACACAGGCTAAGATTATAAGAGTCCCAGTCAAAGATAACACCGCAAATCCTGGCATTATTTTCCAGCAGGCGTAATAAGTCGTCACGGTTATTTGGATAAACCACAGAAAAACCTTTCTCCTCCAGAGCATTATGCAACTGCCGGACAGGTTCCTCTTTAAAATACACACCAAGATGATTCATAACAGCAATGATATTCATAACTCAGTCCTTTTTATATTCTGGTTAACAGTTCAGAAAAAGCGTGACACTCCTCATACCGGTGAAGAGTGTTATTTATTTAATGGCGTTACCGTCGGGTCGGCGGGATGTATTTTTTTCGCGTAGAACATCAGGATTATCAGGCTGACAATAAATGTCCCGGAGATTTCAAATGAGCTGGCACCTGAAATAGCAATAAAGCAGAAAATACATCCCAGTACAGCGCAGATAAGACTGATAATATTTTTAATATTAATCCCTTCAAACCTGATTAAATCGATACAGGAATAGAAATAGGGCAACATTGTCAGTAAAACAGCGATTCCTGTAAGCTCACCAAATAAATCTGAGGCCTTCCCTCCCTGAGAATTCATCAGGGTGATTAATATCATTAATGCCGTCATTTTACAGGAAGCCAGCAATAACCCTTTTTTAGGTACCCCGTCAGCATTCATTTCTCCGTAGATCTTCGGAAAATTACCATCATTTGCTGCCCTGACGCCGGCCTGTCCCACCAGAATCATCCAGGATCCCAGTGATGTCAGGCAGGCAAATGCTGTAAAGGCTGATACCAGCGGTGCGGCCCAGCGACCAACAATCGCTGAAGTACTTACGGCAAAAGGTGCTCCTGAGGCTGCCATCTGCGCGGCCGGGAACATACCGGAGATCACCTGAGTCGCGGCAATATAGATAAAACCGGCAATGGCCGTACCCAGCATGGTGGCTAAAGGGACCGTCCGTTTCGGATTACTGACCATTCCGCTACTGACAGCCGCAGATTCAACCCCGACAAAAGCCCACAGACAGAGCAAAATACTGTTAATTACAGCATGAGAGTCACTGACAGATGAAGTATTCCAGTTGGCATGATAAGTTGCTATCGAGAACCAGTGCCAGCCGGCAACAGCGGTGATAATCACCGGAATCAGCACCAGAATTAATCCGAGGGTGGTCAGACGGCTGACCCAGGTTCCGCCCAGCATATTAATAAACGTGAAAATCCATACTGCAACAATACAGGCAATACCGGCCGGGATCGGCTGAGACAAGATGGGAAAAAAAGTTGACAGGTAGGATATCGCCGTAATACCGATGGCAAGGTTACCAATCCAGTTTGCATGGTAATACAGCACTCCGGTCTGAAAACCAAATGCCGGAGAGAGTTCACCTGCATAAGCAATCGGCCCTCCTTGCTGCGGATTTTTCGTCGCCAGCCGGGCATAGACATAAGCCAGAGACATGGCGCCAATCAGTGATATTACCCAGCCCCAGAGGGATATTCCGCCGATGGCCGCCAGATTGGCAGGGAGTAATGCAATACCACTGCCCATCATATTTCCGGCCACCACGCCGGTACAGGCAATAAGACCTATTTTACGGGTTTGAGACATAATAGTTTCTCCTGGTTTTTATTACAGAAATCAGCCGCTGAATACTGCCGGTTCCTGTCGTATGCCAGAGAGACTATGCAAACCCTAAGATAAATACATACGGTTACTATTTATTAATTATGAATTATAAAAAACTGACTTCTGAGTTATTCCGGAGAACGCCGGTACTCAATAAATAGCTCAGGATTTTATCAACACCATGAGATATAACGTTTTTTCTGAGAGTTACTCTGCCCCTCCCACGGATCTTATAATTCCCCTGTTATCTGAGGTCAGAAAACTTTTCCAGATACGGAACCACTTTCCCCAGCGGGGTCTGGAAAACACCATTTTCAATCCAGTAAAGGGTTTGTTTTGTTGGCTGAAGATTAAAAGAGGTTATATAACTGTCAGCCGCCAGCTGATTATCGCCTTTCAGTTCATAAACTTTTCCCTGCAAAATAAAATTCAGCCATGGATATTCATTTATGATGCCATTATGAATCATGGTATCCGCCTTCTGTACATCACCCTCACCTAACGCATTTATCGTCATTATCTGATAATAAATACCACGGGTTTCCTTATCATTGATATTTTCCAGACTGTTCACTTCCTGAATAAAGGCCAGCTGCCGGGATCCGCTAAAAGGCTGTTCAGAATTATGTAAGGTATCTGCCAGTATTTTTTCAACTACAGCAACCTTAAAATCGGGCTGCTGCCGGATAACATCACTCAGTAATGCACTGGCCTGATTCAGTGAATCTATATCGCCTTTCATCAGTAACTGCCGGGCACGATAATATTGTTGCATCACACTGCTGTTACCCGGAGTATACTGGCGTAACAATGTCGCCAGTGGTACAGGCCATTGCTGTTTCAGTACCAGCGATAGATTACGGATAAGATCATTCTGGATCGCCAGCGCATTATCTCTGGTGATAAAATAACGCTGCTCCAGCATCACGGTTCGCGAGGCATGATCCGTCAGTTGTACCGACATAAAACATTGTTGTGCCCGGTAATGACGCTGATTTATAAACGCAATCGACAGCGTTTTCCCCGGATAACCGGCCAGAGTATTTTCTCCGCTACTTTTGTCTCTGATACGCCATCCTGAGTAAGTATTAAACAGCCTGCTAATGACATCACTCAGCCCTGAAACGTATACATACTGGGACTGCCACTGATTACAGGAATTGCCCGGCATCAGCCGGATATCAATATCACGGGGATTAATCATTTCCGGTGGCATATTGGCCGGGCGGGAAAAAGTACGGGCAGAGTTGTACGCCAGCACGATCAGGGCAATGCATACGGCCAGCGTAAGCAGGAAGCACAGCAAAGTCCCCCGTGACCTAAAGGCCGCAGACGGCAGCAGTACCCTGTGGTGGCGGAGACTGGCCTGTCTCTGAGGATTTTCATGGCATAATGAACTTGCGTCAGGCTGACATACTTCACCACTGACAGCGGCAACCAGTTTGTATCCTCGTTTCGGGACCGTAATAATATACTCCGGGCTGCCGGCCTGATTATCTTTCAAAGACTTACGTAACTCAGAAATGGACTGGGTGACAACATGTGGTGTGACAAAGGTGCGTGTCCATATCTGTGCTATCAGTTCATCACGACTGAGCACGACCTCCGGATGACGGGAAAAAAAGACTAACAGATCAATCAGTCTTGGTTCCAGATTCACCACCCGTCCGGGGCGGGAAATCTGATTCAAGGCAGGAGAAACTAACCATTCACCGATACGAATTTCGGCGTGTTCCATAGAAAACTCATCTGACCGCACAAGGTAAGCGAGATTCTAACCAAAATTATTCCCTCTTCTTTGCGCAGGCCCTTATCTCTGGCAGATCTCCAGCGGTAAACCATCAGGATCGCAAAAAAAGGTAAAAGGCTTACCGGTCAGAGAATCAATACGTACTGGCTCACACTCCACCCCGCGCTGCCGTAATACGGCAACCGACTCACCGATATCATCAACACTGAATGCCAAATGGCGTAAGCCCGTCGCCTCAGGAAAGCTCAGTCGCGGTGGTGCATCAGGAAAGGAAAAGAGTTCAATAAGATAACTACCGTTCAGCGCCAGATCACCTTTCCAGGAGTCCCTGGCTTCACGGTAGGTTTCCTGCAACAAGGTAAAACCGAGAGTATCACAATAAAAGGCACGGCTTTGCTGATAGTCAGACGCAATAATGGCAATATGATTAATACTTTTTAGTCCGGGCATACACGGGGCTCCTGTGAGTTCTGACCCTCAGCATACGCTAAAATCCTCTGCCAGCAGAGAGTGATTAGCCGATAACATGCTGTATTACGCCCATAAAAAAGGCCGCATTACGCGGCCTCAGAACATCAGAATAATCAGGCGTAGCCGTAATTCATCAGACGCTGATAACGGCGATCCAGTAACTCATCTTTACTCAGTACATCAAGTTCAGCTAAATCAGCCAGTAATTGCTTTCTCAGAGATTCGGCAATCACTTCCGGATGACGATGGGCGCCACCTAATGGTTCCGGAATCACCGTATCAATCAGATCCAGTTCCTGCAGGCGGTTGGCAGTAATCCCCATCGCCTCAGCCGCCAGTGGTGCTTTATCTGCACTTTTCCACAATATAGACGCACAGCCTTCCGGGGAGATGACAGAATAGGTACTGTATTGCAGCATATTCACTTTATCACCCACACCGATAGCCAATGCACCACCGGAACCGCCTTCACCAATCACAGTACAAATGACCGGCACTTTCAGGCCGGACATTTCACGTAAATTACGTGCAATGGCTTCAGACTGACCGCGCTCTTCCGCACCAACCCCAGGGTAAGCCCCCGGAGTATCAATAAAGGTAATCACCGGCATGTTAAAACGTTCAGCCATTTCCATCAGGCGCAGTGCTTTACGGTACCCTTCAGGCGCTGGCATACCAAAGTTACGACGAATCTTTTCTTTGGTTTCACGACCTTTCTGATGACCAATAATCATCACCGGACGGCCTTCTAACCGCGCAATACCACCAACGATAGCTTTATCATCGGCATAAGCACGGTCGCCTGCCAGTTCATCAAAATCATCGAATGCGTGACGAATATAATCCAGGGTATAAGGACGCATAGGATGACGCGCAAGCTGCGCTACCTGCCATGCTCCAAGATCTGAGAATATTTTACGTGTCAGTTCTACGCTTTTTTCACGCAGACGCTGCACTTCCTCATCCAGATTAATATCGTGTTTTTCATCCTGACGACCAATTGACGTCAGCGAATCAATTTTCGCTTCAAGTTCTGCAATTGGTTGTTCAAAATCCAGGTAATTAAGACTCATAATGTTCCTGTTTTAGTCAAACTCCAGTTCCACCTGCTCCGATCCTATCAAAGAACGTAAATCGTTAAGCAGACGATCACTGGGCGAGATTCGCCACGATGCACCAAAGCGTAACCTTGCCCGAGCATCCTCTCTCTGATAGTAGAGATGTACCGGAATGGTCCCCGAACGATACGGCTCCAGGGACTGACGGAGACGGTTTAAAAGCTGGTCATCAATTTGCCTGTCCGTCAGCGAGATAGCAAGACCACGGGCATATTTTTCCCGGGCTTCGTCAATATCCATCACTTCTCTGGCGGTCATTTTCAGTCCGCCACTGAAGTCATCAAAGCTGACTTGTCCGCTAACGATCAGAATACGATCTTTTTCCAGCAGATGCTGGTATTTATCAAGCGCATCAGTGAAAAGCATTATCTCCAGACGACCTGAACGATCATCCAGAGTACAGATGCCAATACGATTTCCTCGTTTGGTCACCATAACACGCGCTGCCAAGACTAAACCGGCAGCAACTGTTATCTTACCACGTTCTGTCGGGTGCATATCTTTCAGACGCGCTCCGCCGACATACCGCTCAATTTCTTTCAGGTACTGGGTGATAGGGTGCCCGGTCAGATACAACCCGAGGGTCTCCCTTTCACCGTCCAGCTGAACCTGTTCCGGCCACGGCATAACACTGGCATACGACTGTTCAACCTGCTCCGGCTTTTCGGCCAGTACGCCAAACATATCTGCCTGACCGATTGCTTCCGCTTTTGCATGCTGATCTGCAGCTTTCAGCGCCGCATTCAGAGAGCTCATTAATGCTGCACGATGAGGCCCTAACCTGTCAAAGGCTCCGGACATTATCAGTTTTTCCATCACCCGGCGATTAATTTTTTTAATATCTGTTCTGGCGCACAGATCAAACAGCTCTTTAAAGTATCCGCCTTGATGACGAGCGTCGAGAATCGCTTCAATCGGGCCTTCACCCACGCCCTTGATCGCACCTATACCGTAGACAATTTCACCGTCATCATTGACATGAAAGGGGTAGAGTCCGGAGTTAATATCCGGTGGCAGTACCTTCAGACCCATACGCCAGCATTCATCAACCAGACCGACCACTTTTTCAGTGTTATCCATATCCGCAGTCATAACTGCGGCCATAAATTCTGCCGGATAGTGGGCTTTTAACCACAGTGTCTGGTAGGAGACTAAGGCATAAGCTGCTGAGTGTGATTTGTTAAATCCATAGCCGGCAAATTTTTCCACCAGGTCAAAAATTTTCATCGACAGTTCGCCGTCGATACCCATCGACTCGGCACCGTCACGGAAGACTGAGCGCTGCTTAGCCATTTCTTCCGGTTTCTTTTTACCCATGGCACGGCGCAACATATCTGCCCCGCCCAGGGTATAGCCTGCCAAAACCTGGGCTATCTGCATTACCTGTTCCTGATACAGGATAATGCCATAGGTCGGTTCCAGCACCGGTTGCAGTGATTCATGCTGCCACTGAATATCCGGATAAGAGAGCTCTTCACGGCCATGCTTACGGTCAATAAAGTTATCAACCATCCCCGACTGTAAGGGACCGGGGCGGAACAGTGCCACCAGCGCGATCATATCTTCGAAACAGTCAGGTTTCAGACGTTTAATCAGGTCTTTCATCCCCCGGGATTCAAGCTGGAAAACCGCAGTAGTTTCCGAACGCTGCAGCATATCGAAGCTTTTTTTATCATCCAGCGGGATGGCGGCAATATCAATCGGCTCCAGACCCTGCTTTTCACGACGCGGGTTGATCATCTTCAGCGCCCAGTCGATGATGGTCAGCGTACGCAGCCCCAGGAAGTCAAATTTGACCAGCCCTGCATATTCCACATCGTTTTTATCAAACTGGGTGACCGGATGCTCACCATGTTCATCACAATACAGGGGGGCAAAGTCTGTAATTCTGGTTGGTGCAATCACCACACCGCCGGCGTGCTTACCGGCATTACGGGTTACTCCTTCCAGTTTACGCGCCATATCGATCAGCGCCCTGACCTCTTCGTCAGCATCGTAGATTTCAGGCAGCTGTGGCTCTGCCTCAAAGGCTTTCGCCAGGGTCATACCGGGGTCAGGCGGCACCAGCTTGGAAATCCGGTCGACAAAACCATACGGGTGGCCCAGTACCCTGCCGACATCACGGATAACCGCTTTCGCGGCCATGGTACCGAACGTAATAATCTGTGAAACCGCATCACGCCCGTACATTTCGGCCACATGATCGATCACCTGGTCGCGTTTCTCCATACAGAAATCGACGTCGAAGTCTGGCATAGAGACACGTTCGGGGTTAAGAAAGCGTTCGAACAGCAGGTCGAATTCCAGCGGGTCCAGATCGGTAATTTTCAGGGCATAAGCCACCAGAGAACCGGCACCGGATCCCCTGCCCGGCCCGACAGGTACGCCATTGTCTTTCGACCACTGGATAAATTCCATGACGATCAGAAAGTAGCCGGGGAAGCCCATCTGGTTAATCACACCCAGTTCAATATCCAGACGCTCATCATAGGCTGGTCGTTTTTCAGCACGGACCGCAGGATCAGGAAACAGAAACTCAAGACGTTCTTCCAGCCCTTTCCGGGAACTGGCCACCAGGAAGTCCTCGGTACTCATCTCCCCGGTCGGAAATTGTGGCAGAAAATATTCGCCCAGCCGGACAGTCACATTACAGCGGCGGGCTATTTCGACACTGTTCTCCAGCGCCTCAGGAATATCTGCAAACAATTCGCACATTTCTTCTTCAGTGCGCAGATATTGCTGAGGGCTGTACAACCGCGGACGTTTAGGATCGTCGAGGGTATAGCCATCATGTATCGCGACACGGATTTCATGAGCATCAAAATCGGTGCTCTGCAGAAAACAGACGTCATTAGTAGCTACCACCGGCAGGTGATGTCTGATTGCCAGTTCAACGGCCTGATGCAGGTATTCTTCCTCATCAGGACGCCCGGTACGATGCAATTCCAGATAGAAACGATCAGCAAAATGTTGCTGATAAAAAGACAGACACTGTTCTGTCAGGTTGTCATTACCGCGTAATAAACTCCGGCCGATATCCCCTTTCCGGCCGCCGGATAGCAGGATAAGTCCTTCACTCAGTTCTGCCAGCCAGTCACGATCAATCACCGGGCCCTGAGGGCCATAGCCCCGTTGGTAAGCTTTCGATATCAGTAATGTCAGGTTCTGGTAACCGGTATTATTTGCCGCCAGTACCGTCAGTGCACTTAATTCATCCCCCGTCAGCTCACTGGCTACCAGGAAGTCGGCACCGATAATCGGTTTAATCCCGGCCCCGTGGGCTGCACCATAGAATTTCACCAGCCCGCACAGATTAGTAAAATCGGTGATCGCAATGGCCGGCATATTCAGGGAGGCGGCGGCTTTTACCAGAGCACCCGTTTTTGCCAGTCCATCGATCATGGAATAGTCGCTGTGTACATGCAGGTGTATAAAACGGGGTTCAGCCATCAGAGTATCCGGTATGCGGTTCAGGGTAGATAAAGCGTTATTTGCCGGCGGCAGCCAGTACATTTCGTACCGGAGCAAAGCTGCGTCGATGCTGCGGTGTTGCGCCGAGTAAGCTCAGTTTTTCCAGGTGATAAGGGGTCGGATACCCTTTATGTCTGGCAAAGCCATACCCCGGATAGGCCGCATCCAGTGCCGCCATTTCAAGATCCCGCGTCACCTTAGCAATAATAGAGGCTGCGCTGATTTCCGCTATCAGGCTATCACCTTTCACCACCGCCTGTGACTTCATAGGCAATGCCGGACAGCGATTACCATCAATCAGAACAAAATCCGGTACCACTGTCAGCCCGGCAACAGCCCGCTGCATTGCCAGCATAGTGGCATGCAGGATATTCAGCTGATCAATTTCTTCCGGCTCTGCACGACCGAGGCTCCAGCACAATGCTTTCTGTTTGATTTCGTCAAATAACGCCAGCCGGCGTTTTTCTGTCAATTTTTTTGAATCAGCCAGACCGTCGATCGGGTTTTCCGGGTCGAGGATCACTGCCGCGGTCACCACCGCACCGACTAACGGGCCTCGCCCGACTTCATCGACGCCGGCAATACAGGTTGCCTGCGGATAAATAAAACGACTCATGAGATTAACTCCAGCACAGCCTGTGCTGCCTGTTGATCCGCATTCCAGCGGATTTGTTGATGCAACTCGCTAAATACCTGCAACAGAGCAGTTCTTTCTGGCCCCTGATGCAGTAAAGGTTCGAGAGCCGTCGCTAAGAGCTCCGGCCGGCACGCTTCCTGGAGAAGTTCTTTGACCACTTCCCGTCCGGCGAGTAAGTTCGGTAACGAGACCCATTCGGTTTTTACCAGCTTTTTAGCCAGCCAGAAAGTGAAGGGTTTCATACGATAACCGACAACCATCGGACATTTTGCCAGCATGCATTCCAGAGCGGCGGTACCTGACGCCAGAATAGCAGCATCACTGGCAATCATCACATCGCGGGCCTGGCCATCCGTCAGATGCAGAACCAGTTCCGGTGCAACCCTGGCTTTTATTTCTTCAAACTGTTCGCGGCGTTTTGCATTCACCATTGGCACCACAATTTCCAGTGCCGGATAGCGCTGACGCAGCAGTTGTGCCGCCTTCAGAAAGTCGGCGCTCAGCATTTCGACTTCAGCACTGCGGCTGCCTGGTAGTAATGCAAGGCATAATGCATCAGGTTCTATCGATAATCTGGCGCGGGCAGCAGATTTGTCCGGCTGCAGGGGCAGACTGTCGGCCATGGTGTGACCAATAAACCGGCAGGGGACATCATATTTATCATAGAACGCTTTTTCAAACGGCAGAAACGCCAGTACCAGGTCAGTATTGCGGCCTATTCTGAAAACCCGCTTCTGTCGCCATGCCCAGACCGAAGGGCTGACATAATGAATGGTGCGGATGCCGGCTCGTTTCAGCCTGCCTTCCAGAGGAATATTAAAATCTGGCGCATCAATACCGACAAAGACATCCGGTTTCAGGGCCGTCAGGCGTTTAGTCAGGTCACGACGGATATGTAATAACCGGGGAAGTCGTTCAAGCACTTCCACAATGCCCATAACGGCCAGCTCTTCCATGTCGTACCATGCTTCACAGCCTTCCGCCTGCATCAGCGGGCCGGCAACACCAACGAAACGAATATCAGGATGTTTTGCTTTTAAGGCCCGGATCAGGCCTGCACCAAGAATATCGCCGGAGGTTTCTCCGGCGATCAGTGCTACTGTCAGAGGACGCATCGCCATTCGTTACCGAATGATGCCGCGGGTTGAACGGTCAAAAAAGTCATAGAATGGCTGAACTTCACTGTGCTGTTTAGCCAGCGCTTCTATTTCCGGTTTTACTTCGTCCAGAGTTTTCCCGCTGCGGTACAGGAGTTTATAAGCATTACGAATAGCGTGTAATGCCTCTTTACTGAAGCCCCGGCGTTTCAGACCTTCAATATTAATACCATACGGTGTGGCGTGGTTACCTTGCGCAATAACATACGGCGGAACATCCTGCGCCACTCCGGAACAACCGCCAACCATGACATGAGCACCGATAGTGCACCACTGATGCACGGCAGTCATACCACCGATAATCGCATAATCATCTACCGTCACATGGCCGGCAAGTGTCGCATTATTGGCAAAAATACAGTGATTACCCACCTGGCAGTCATGAGCAATATGGGTATTGATCATTAACAGATTATCACTGCCAACGACGGTGACTCCACCGCCCTGCGTTGTTCCGCGATGAATCGAGACACTTTCGCGAATACGGTTACGATCACCGATCTCTACACGGGTTTCTTCTCTGGCGTATTTGAGATCCTGGTTTACTTCACCAATCGAAGCAAACTGATAGATTTCGTTCTCTTTACCAATTCGTGTATGGCCATTGATAACGACATGAGACTTTACTACCGTCCCTTCGCCGATCTCAACATGTGGTCCGATAACACAAAACGGGCCAATCTGAACGCCAGGTCCGATAATGGCACCGTCTTCGATAACAGAGCTGGGATGAATGCTGGCGGTTTTATCAATCACGTTTATGCCTCCCGGCTACGTGCACACATCATTGTTGCTTCACAGACAACTTTGCCATCAACAGTAGCAACGCCACTGAAACGCGTCAGACCGCGACGGGTTTTCTCAAAAGTGACTTCCATCACCATTTGATCTCCCGGCACTACCGGACGCTTGAAACGTGCGTTATCAATACCGGCAAAGTAGTAAAGCTCGCCTGGTTCCAGTTTACCTACGCTTTTAAATGCCAGAATACCGGTTGCCTGAGCCATTGCTTCCAGAATTAACACACCAGGCAGAATAGGTTTGCCCGGGAAATGCCCCTGGAAAAATGGCTCATTGACAGTTACGTTTTTAACGGCACGCAGGTACTTATGGGGTTCGAACTCCACAACACGGTCAACCAGCAAAAACGGGTAGCGGTGAGGCAGCAGTTCCAGAATCTCTTCAATTTTCAGAGTATGTATTTCAGTAGTCAAAATACTCTTCCTGTCCTAAAAATCTGTTAGCAATAGTAACACGACCCGCATGCCCGGATGATGCACCGCAGGTCGCAAATATAAAAATATCGAATCAGCCCGCTTAACCGCGCAGATTTACTGAGAAATCCCGGTCATATCCGCGGAGCGGGCCTGTAAATTATGGTTAGTTCTCTTTACCGACTTTACGCTCAATAGCTTTGAGTCGTTTACTCATCTCATCGATATTCATCACCAGCGCAGCTGTTTTACGCCAGGCTTTATTCGCCTGAAGAGGTATACCGGAAGAATAAACCCCCGGTTCGGTGATAGGCCGCATCACCATACCCATACCAGTTACCGTCACTTTATCGCAGATTTCCATATGACCGTTGATCACACTGGCACCGCCAATCATACAGTAACGACCGATTTTCAGACTTCCGGCCATAATAACACCACCGGCTACGGCAGTATTGTCACCAATTATAACATTGTGTGCAATCTGACACTGGTTATCTATGATAACACCATTACCAATCCGGGTGTTATCCAAAGCACCACGGTCAATCGTTGTACAGGCTCCGATTTCGACACGGTCCCCGATAATCACCGACCCGAGTTGCGGTATTTTGACCCAGTTACCGCGATCATTTGCGTAACCAAAGCCATCAGCACCGATAACTGTCCCTGACTGGATCAGGCACTGTTCACCAATTTCAATCTCATGGTAAACAGAGACATTCGCCCACAAGCGTGTACCGGCACCAATACGGGTATTTTTACCGATAAAGCATCCGGCACCGATAACCACATTATCGCCCAGTTCAACCCCGGACTCGATAACCGCATTCGCCCCGATAGCCACGTTAGCACCCAGCGTTGCTTGCGGGGAGATCACCGCACCCGGCGCAATATTTTCTGCCGGTGCAGGGGTACTGTCGAGGATTTGTGCCATTCTGGCGTAAGTCAGATAAGGATCTTTCACGACCAATGCTGCGCTATGGCACCATGCCAGATCTGCTTCCGTCAGCACCACAGCATCTGCTTTGCAGTGCGCAAGTTGCTCGCGGTAGCGACTGTTTGCCAGGAACGTGATTTTCCCGCCTGTTGCGGATTGCATAGAAGCAATGCCGGAGATGGCGATATCGCCATCTCCGTGCAATTCTGCATCTAACTGCTGAGCTAAATCAGCCAGTCGAATAGATGACATCAAATTATTTAACCTGTTTCAGTACGTCAGCAGTGATATCTTTCGCGCTGGTTGCATAAGCAACAGCATTGGAATCAATAACAACATCATAGCCTTCGCTGTCCGCAACTTTCTTCACTGCGTCCTGGATACGGCTCAGCAGTTTGTTACGTTCTTCGGTCTGACGACGACGGTTATCATCTTCAAACGCCTGTGCTTTTTCTGAGAAGCTTTCACGTTTCGCCATGATATCTTTTTCTGTGCGAGTACGATCACTTGCTTTCATCGTTGAAGCATTACGCTGGAAGTTCTGCATCTGAGCCTGAAGTGCACGCTCCTGAGTCTGGAGATCAGTTGCACGACCCTTGAACTCGTTCTCCAGCTGACGGGCAACCGCAGCACGCTGTGGTAACTGCTGGAAAATACTGGACACGTTGACTACTGCAATTTTGTCAGCGGCCTGTGCTGCTACCGAAGAAGCAGCCAGAGCGAGACCAAGACCTGCGGCACATAACAACTTTTTCACTATAAACTCCTTACCATCACCGTTTGTGTCAGAGACACTATTTTTGCAAAACAAAACAGCATGAATGCTGTTTTGTTGCAATGCTCTTCAGGAAGTCGCAGCCCGGTAATTACCAGGTGTTACCGATATTAAACTGGAACTGCTCCGCTTTATCGCCATCATATTTCTTGATGGGCTGCGCGTAAGAGAACACCAGCGGACCTAACGGCGACATCCATTGTAATGCAATACCACTGGATACCCGAACATTACCGGGTTTACTGTAATCCGGAATACCTAACGCTTCGGTTTCTGCAGTGTTCTGCCAGTTAGTATCCCATACCGTACCGGCATCAACAAATACCGACGTACGCAGTGAGCTACTGTATTTTTCACTGACAAACGGCGTCGGGGTGATCAACTCAAGGCTGGTCACTGCCATAGCATTACCACCGACCGCATCATCCGACTTACAGATGCTGCCACTGTTAGTACCACAGTTCGAATCCGTTCCGTACTTATAATAGACCGCTTTCGGCCCTACCGTATTCGACTGGAAACCACGTACCGTGCTGGAACCACCGGCGTAGAAGTTTTCATAGAACGGCATCTCTTTACCGCCCAGACCGTCACCGTATCCCAGACGGCTGCGGCTTAATAATACCCAGGTCCGGTCCTGATTCAGCGGTACATACTGCTGAGAATCCAGAGAGACTTTATAGTAACTGTTGTCTGAGCCCGGGATAGTGACCTTACCGTTCAGATTAGTACGGTTACCGGAGGTCGGGAAGAAACCACGGTCCAGCGTATTGTAGGTCCAGCCATAGTTAAAGGTGAAATCATCACTGGAATAAGAGCTGTCGTCATTATCCGTAGACAAATTTTTATCCAGAGACTTAAAGTAACGCCACATGGCGATCTGTGGTTGCATATTCGACAGATCATTATGCACATAGCCTAAGCCAACCCGTAACGAGTTATTCTCGTTCACCGGGAAGCCCAGTGTCCCGTCCAGACCATAACTGCGGTTGGTATAGTCAGACAGATCAGCATCATCGGCTTTAAAGTCATTATAGAACAGACGTCCGCCGAGGCTTACACCATCCACAGTGAAATACGGGTCTGTCATCGACAGTTCGGCGTAGGTCTGGTAATCATTTTTGGTACCACTGATACCTACCGTATTACCGGTACCCATCCAGTTTTCCTGGGTAACCCCGACCTGGAAGCTGACACCACTTTCAGTACCGTAACCGACACCAATATTAAAGGTGCCGGTATTACGCTCTTTCACTTTGTAGATGACATCAACCTGATCCGGAGACCCGGGAACCCGCTGGGTATCGACGTCAACAGTTTCGAAGTAACCGGTACGGTTCAGACGCTCTTTGCCCTGCTCGACCAGGTTGCTGCCCAGCCATGCACCTTCCATCTGACGCATTTCACGGCGTAATACAGAATCTTTGGAGGTATCGTTACCTTCAAAGATAACCTTACGCACATAATAACGGTTACCCGCATTGACACTGATGTGTAATTTTACGGTTTTGTCTTTGTCATTAATTTCCGGCTGAGTCATGACCTGCGGATAGGCATATCCGTAGTTACCCAATAACTTCTTGATGCTGTCTTCAATCCGGGTAACTTTCGTTCCGTTATACAACTCTCCTGGCGGAATCTTTGCCAGTTGTTCTATTTCGGCAGAATGCCCTGCCAGATCGCCATTAACTTCAACACCGGCAATCTTATACTGAGCACCTTCGGTAATATTAACGGTGATATAGATTCCTTTTTTGTCCGGCGTCAGACTGACCTGAGTCGAATCAATATTGAATCTTGCATAACCACGCTCCAGATAGAAACTGCGCAGGTTTTCCAAATCGCCCGCCAGTTTCTGCTTCTGATACTTACGGTCAGCCACCAGGTTCCACCACGGAACATCGTCACGCAGCTGGAAACGGGAAATCAATTCATCAGAACTGAACGCTTTGTTACCGACAATATTAATCTGCTGAATTTTAGCAGAAACACCTTCGGTAAAGACCAGTTTCAGATCGACACGGTTACGTGGCAACGGAGTGACGATTGCTTTTACATTGGCTGAGTATTTACCCACGCTGTAATAGAAATCTTCCAGTCCTTTTTCGATCGAAGAAATGGTCGTACGGTCCAGAGCTTCACCGACCCGCACACCCGAAGCTTCGAGATTCTGCTTCAGTTGATCATCTTTTACCGCTTTGTTTCCGGAAAAGGTGATACTGGCAATCGTCGGACGTTCTTTGACCTGAACGATCAGGTTATTACCGTCACGCAGAACCTGAACATCTTCGAAATTACCGGTTGCGAAAAGTGAACGAATAGTGTTTCTGATGTCATCATCATTAACTGAATCACCAACACGAACAGGCATGCTGAGCAATGCCGCCCCGACGGCGACTCGCTGCAACCCTTCGAAATGAATATCTTTCACTACGAAATCGTCTGCACCGTACACGGTGGCGCTGCTGAACAGCAGCGACGCTATGAGCAACTTTTTCATCGCCATCGTTATTATGCGTGTTCCTAACACATCCCCGTTTGCAGAATTCCGATCTCTACAAACGTGAGAAATCATTGAAAAGTGCAAGCCCCATTAACAACACCAGCGCAACAGAGCCAATGCGATAACTAAAGTCCTGAACTCGCTCAGACACCGGCCCGCCTTTGATCTTTTCGACCAGCAGGAAAAGCAGATGCCCACCATCTAACACCGGTAACGGGACAAGGTTAAAAATCCCCAGATTGACACTAATCAACGCCAGAAACATCAAGTAGTATATCATTCCGTATTCAGCTGAAGCCCCTGCTCCCTGGGCGATAGATATCGGCCCGCTCAGGTTATTCAGCTTAACATCACCGGTCACTAATTTTTCCAGCATCGACGCTGTCAGCTTCACAAGTTGCCAGGTTTTTACCCCGGCCTCACCTATTGCCTCGACAGGCCCATACTGCCGCAATATTTTGTACTGTTCAGGTAACGGCTGAACCCGCGGGATAACTCCCGCGAACCCCTGGTTACCCCTGCCTGCAGACTTCACTGCAGGTGTCATCGTTAAGTCACGGATTTCACCATTACGTTCAGCCTGTAGCTGCAACGGGACTCCCGGATTATCTCTGACCTCAGTAGCAAAAGATTGCCAGTTTTCTATTACTTTACCTTCGACTTTAACGATCCTGTCTCCGGCTTGCAAACCCGCGATTGCCGCAGGTGAATTTTTTTGCACCTGATCGAGGGTCGTTTCAATCACCGGCCCCTTCGGAATAATGCCCAGCGAAGTCACAGGATCCTGTTTTTCGGGATCAAATGCCCACTGCCGGAGGTCCAGGTGTTTTGTCACCACTCCAGACTGGCCGAAAGGCGCTAAGGTGATAACGGCCTGGCTGTCACCAATTTTGCCGATCAGCGCCATTCTTACAGCATCCCAGTCAGGCGTTTCGATACCATCTATCGCTTTAAGTTCCATTCCCGGCTGAATTTGGGCTTGCTGAGCAATAGAGTTGCTGGTTATTTCGCCGGTAACCGGTCTTATTCCCGGAACACCATGCATAAAAACCAGCCAGTAGGCAAATACAGCGAAGATAAAGTTAGCCAGCGGGCCGGCCGCAATAATAGCGGCGCGCTGCCCGACCGTTTTACGGGTATAAGCCTGATGCAGACGCTCTTCAGGGACTTCGCCGGCACGTTCATCCAGCATTTTGACATAACCGCCCAGCGGGATGGCGGCTATCACATATTCGGTGCCTTGTTTGTCTGTTCTGCGCCAGAGAGCGGGCCCGAAACCGATAGAGAAGCGTTCGACCCAGACGCCACAGCGCCGGGCAACCCAGAAATGGCCGAATTCATGGACAGTAATCAGGATACCTAAGCCAACAATAAAGGCACCAATATTCCACAGTATGCTTCCCATCACGACACACCTTTAAGCTATATGGAATACCAAAAGTAACAGACAGGCAAACACCGGCACCGCAGCCGTCAGGCTATCAATACGATCCAATATCCCGCCATGGCCGGGGATCAGATTACCGCTGTCTTTAATCCCTGCTTCACGCTTAAACATACTTTCGGTGAGATCACCTAATACTGAGGCAAGGGTCGCAATGATTGCGCAGATGATCAGTGTTCCGCTGTCGACCGATAACGGCGCCAGCTGTGAAAAAGCCCAGGCAATCACCGCCGAGGTAAACAGGCCACCAAGAAAGCCTTCCAGGGTTTTTCCGGGGGAAACTTTAGGCGCAAGTTTATGTTTGCCAAACAGTTTACCAAACATATAGGCACCGGAGTCCGCCCCCCAGACCAGCAACATTACAAACAGTAACCACCATGCACCGGCAAAATGATCACTTTCATAGTGGTACTGGCGTAAGGCTATCATTCCCCAGAAGAAAGGAATCAGTGTCAGGCCACCAAAGGCCAGCCGTAAAAAGCGGGAATGTCGCCACAGAGTGGCAGACTTCGGATAAGACAATACCAGCACCAGTGCTACACACCACCAGCTAAGGGAAGTGAATAATGATAATGATACCGGCGGCTGATGAATATCATGCTGGTAAGGAGGTAATGGCAACATCATTAGTGCCAGTAACAATCCAAACAATACAGCCAGCCAGATGCGTTGCTGAGTACGCATCAGTCCGGCAAACTGCCCCCATTCCCATGCTGCAAGCATACAAATTATCAGGACAATAATATTAAATCCGATCGGCGGTAACCAAAATAATGCAATGATTACCAACGGAATCAGGATCATCGCGGTAATCAAACGAGACTTTAACAAAGGTTACCCCCGGTCCATTTATGCGCCATCCGGTGCAGCACCGCCAAAACGACGTTCCCGTAAAGAGAAAGCATCCAGTGCACCCTGAAAAACATGTTCATCGAAATCGGGCCAGAGAACATCGCTGAAATAAAACTCTGCATAGGCAACCTGCCATAACAGAAAATTACTGATTCGATGCTCTCCCCCTGTCCTTATCACTAAATCAACCGGTGACAGCATGCACAGGCACAGCTGTTCTTCCAGCATTTGTTCCGAGATATCATCAGGCTGCAGGCTGCCAGCCTGTACCTGATGTGCAAGTCTGCGCACCCCGTCAATGATATCCCAGCGTCCGCCATAGTTCGCGGCAATATTCAGTGTCAGCCCGCTGTTCTCCGCCGTCAGCGATTCGGCCTGACGGATACGTTGCTGAATTCGCGGACTGAAGCGCGTAACATCGCCAATAACTTTCAGACGAACATTATGCTTATGTAAACTTTTGACTTCACTGTCCAGCGCCCAGATGAAAAGCTCCATCAATGCAGAGACTTCCTGCTCAGGACGATTCCAGTTTTCACTGCTAAACGCATACAGTGTCAGCGCTTCCATTTCCTGCGAAACCGCAAATCTGACAGCACGTCTGACCGCTTTTGCGCCGGCACGGTGCCCCGATATACGTAACTTTCCCTGGTTTTTCGCCCAGCGTCCATTACCATCCATAATGATAGCAACATGCCTCGGCAGAGCCCTGTATGTGTCAGGGAGGTGTTCTTGGTATAGGGACGACATAATGCGTATTAAATTCCTTTCATCAGAGAGCCAGATATCTCTGAATACTTTCTGCTCGCAAACGCTTTTCCACCGTTAATCCCGGAAAAAAGCCCCCCGCGTATATCTGAAATACCAGCACGGGACTATACCATTTCCGCCTGATTCGGACAAATGGACGCTAATCAAACCTGTTATGTCAGTTTAGCCAGTACTTCTGCGGTACGAAGACGTGTCTGCTGGTCAATATCCATTACCGCCTCCACACTCTCTGGTTCCTGTAATACTGCGCTGTCCAGCATCTGCTGGTTAATTGCCGCAATATCGGTAAACCGGATACGGTGGTTAAGAAAGGCATCAACAACCATTTCATTTGCTGCATTCAGTACGGTAGTCGCTGCCTGGCCGGCAGCACAGGCATCTATTGCCAGCTTCAGACAAGGATAACGATGATAATCAGGTTCAGTAAACGTTAATGCTCCCACCCGGGTGAAGTCCAGAGGCTTCACCCCTGCCGGGATCCTCTCCGGCCACGCCATCGAATGGGCAATCGGGGTACACATATCAGGTGATCCTAACTGGGCTATCACACTGCCATCACAGTAACGCACCATCGAATGGATCACCGACTGCGGGTGGATTACCACTTCCATCTGTGCATCCGTGGCATTGAATAGCCAGCGAGCTTCTATGTATTCAAGACCTTTATTCATCATAGTGGCAGAGTCTACAGAGATCTTTTTACCCATCGTCCAGTTGGGATGGGCACAAGCCTGCGCAGGCGTCATCAGGGGCAGTTCCGTCAGCGGAATCTCACGGAAAGGTCCGCCTGAACCGGTCAGAATAACCGAGTCAACGCCACTATCACCGAGCTGAGCATACCCTAACTGCTGCTGTATCGCCGCAGGTAAACTCTGAAAAATGGCATTATGTTCGCTATCTACCGGCATCAGACAGGCGCCGGAATGATGTACCGCGTCCATAAACAATCGCCCACAGGTCACCAGCGCTTCTTTGTTGGCCAGCAGTACCCTTTTCCCTGCGCGGATTGCAGCCAGGGTAGGCAACAATCCGGAAGCACCCACAATAGCAGCCATGACCTGGTCGACTTCCGGTAATGCCGCTAATTCACACATCGCCTGAACGCCGGAGAGCACTTCAGTATTCACCTTCAATGCTTTCAGTCGCTCACGCAAATCATTCGCCGCAGCCTCATCAGCCATCGCCGCATACGCAGGACGGAATTCACAGCACTGGTCAGTCATCAGCTGTGTATTTTTACCTGCCACTAACGCAGTTATCTGATATTTATCAGGATTTTCACGAACTACCGCAAGAGTGCTGGTACCAATCGATCCGGTAGAACCCAGCAATGTCAGACGCTTCATCAATATTTCCACTCATCATCAATCGGCAGATGACCCGCCTGCAGGCCGTGGTTATCTGCAATGTAAAACGCCGCGGCAGACAGCCATCAATATGACTTTCTGCGCGGCGTTTTCGGTCTGGCAACGCGGGATTAAAACTCCATTAACTCCGCTTCTTTCTCTGCCAGGTTTGCATCAACTTTTTTGATCGCGAGATCAGTCATTTTCTGGATATCATCCTGAGCACGACGCTCGTCATCTTCACTGATTTCTTTATCTTTCAGCAAAGCTTTAACTTTATCATTGCTGTCACGACGTACGTTACGCACAGAAACACGTCCCTGCTCTGCTTCACCACGGACAATTTTGATCAGGTCTTTACGGCGTTCTTCGGTCAGCGCTGGTAGCGGGACACGAATGTCTGAACCGGCAGAGCTCGGGTTCAGGCCCAGATCAGAAGACATGATCGCTTTTTCAATTGCCGGGCTTAACGAACGATCAAACACATTGATCTTCAGTGTACGGGAGTCTTCTACAGTCACACTCGCCAGCTGACGCAGGGGCGTTGGCGCACCGTAGTACTCGACAACAATGCCATCCAGCAGAGAAGGAGAGGCACGCCCGGTACGCACTTTAGAAATGCTATTTTTAAACGCTTCTACGCATTTTTCCATGCGTACTTCAGCATCTTTTTTAATATCGTTAATCACATTAAAACCCTTGGATTCGTTTGACCTGATGTTTCTGCCTCAGGTGTAAGCAGAACGGGGTCTGTCATCATCAGTTATTCTGCACAGCACCGATGATAAATAACCAGTGTTGTCCGGAATATACCTTATTTTAATTTATGCCGACAGGGGTTACTGCCCAATCAGGGTGCCTTCTTTTTCGCCCATAACCACCCTGCGTAATGCACCGGGCTTATTCATATTGAATACCCGGATAGGCAGATTATGGTCACGTGCTAAGGTAAATGCCGCCAGGTCCATCACCTTCAGTTCACGCTCAAGAACATCCTGATAGCTTAATTTATCATGCAGTTCAGCATCCGGGGTCGTCATAGGATCCGCGGAATAAACACCGTCGACTTTAGTGGCTTTCAGTACCACGTCGGCTTCAATTTCAATACCGCGCAGACAGGCAGCAGAATCCGTCGTAAAGAACGGATTTCCGGTTCCTGCAGCAAAAATCACTACCCGGTTATTTCTCAGCTGGCTGATAGCTTCTGCCCAGCTGTAGTTA
Source organism: Tatumella sp. JGM130 (assembly GCF_018257525.1). Taxonomy (NCBI): domain Bacteria; kingdom Pseudomonadati; phylum Pseudomonadota; class Gammaproteobacteria; order Enterobacterales; family Erwiniaceae; genus Tatumella; species Tatumella sp. JGM130. The sequence goes on from NZ_JAERJS010000015.1 coordinate 33,270, forward strand.
TCACACACACCATTCAACGGAATTGCCGACATCAGGCGGGCATTAACATAAGCACGGTGTAACGCATCACGCATTGCCAGGCCATTCATGACGGTCGCCAGCATCCCCATATGATCACCGACTACGCGGTTCATTCCCGCTTTTGCCAGTCCGGCGCCGCGGAACAGGTTGCCCCCGCCAATCACCACTCCGACCTGTATGCCTAATTCAACCAGCTCTTTAATTTCCTGAGCCATACGGTCAAGAATGCTGGCATCAATACCAAAACCTTCGGCGCCCTGCAGGGCCTCACCGCTCAGCTTCAGAAGGATACGTTGATATACCGGTTTTGCGTTGGTCGCCATGATCATTAATTCCTGGAACATGAGTGAATAAAGAAGAGTAAATCTGGTCTGTCATCCGCTCGTTTTTATCAAAAGACTGCAGGGATGAAACTGAAAACAGTCTGTGGCGATAACACCACAGACAAAAAAGAACCGCCCTTCTGGCGGTTCTTTCAGAGCATTAAGACTGCTTGGACATCGCTGCAACTTCAGCAGCAAAATCAGACTCAACTTTCTCGATACCTTCACCCACTTCGAAACGGATAAAGTTAACAACGTCAGCACCTTTTTCTTTCAGCAGCTGACCAACAGTTTTAGACGGATCCATAACAAAATGCTGACCGGTCAGTGAAACTTCACCGGTGAATTTGTTCATACGGCCGGAAACCATTTTTTCTGCGATTTCGCGTGGCTTACCAGACTGCATCGCGATATCCAGCTGGATCTGATGCTCACGGGCAACAACATCCGCAGGAACATCTTCAGGTTTCACGTACTCAGGCTTGCTGGCAGCAATGTGCATTGCAACGTGCTTAACCAGTTCTTCGTCAGCACCGGTCGCAGCAACCAGAACACCGATACGTGCACCGTGCAGGTAAGAACCGACAACATCACCTTCCAGACGTGCGATACGACGGATGTTGATGTTTTCACCGATTTTAGCTACCAGCGCAGTACGCTGTTCTTCGAATTTCGCTTTCAGAGCTTCGATATCAGTGATTTTGTCTGCAACCGCAGCAGCCAGAACTTCTTTACCAAATGCCAGGAAGCCTGCATCTTTAGCAACGAAGTCAGTTTCACAGTTCAGCTCGATGATTACACCAGCGTTACCTTCAACGCTAGTCAGGATCACACCTTCAGCAGCAACGCGACCAGATTTCTTCGCAGCTTTTGCCTGGCCAGACTTACGCATGTTGTCGATAGCCAGTTCGATATCGCCGTTAGCTTCAACCAGCGCTTTTTTACATTCCATCATGCCAGCGCCAGTACGCTCGCGCAGTTCTTTTACCAGAGCAGCGGTAATGTCAGCCATTCTTCAAGTCCTCGGTTAACTGTGGTCTGTTTGTACTACCCATGAATAATAACAAACAGCATCATTTCGCAGGAGATTTACTTCGTCCAGCGGAACAGATTCACGCTCAACGAATTTTAAATAATGAAAGGGGCCTGAAGCGGCCCCTTGCAGATCACATCTGACGTTAAGGGCTCTTATGCAGAGCGAACCTTATTAGACGTTTTCTAAAGTTGTTTCTTCAGCTTGCTCAACCAGGTCCTGAGAACGACCTTCACGAACAGCAGTAGCAACAGCAGTCAGGTACAGGTTTACAGCACGGATCGCATCATCGTTACCAGGGATAACGTAATCGACGCCATCCGGATCAGAGTTAGTATCAACGATAGCAAATACCGGGATACCCAGGTTGTTTGCTTCTTTGATTGCGATGTGCTCGTGGTCAGCATCGATAACGAACAGAGCATCCGGCAGGCCGCCCATGTCTTTGATACCGCCAAGGCTGTTTTCCAGCTTAGCCAGTTCACGACCACGCATCAGCGCTTCTTTCTTGGTCAGTTTCTCGAAAGTACCGTCCTGAGACTGTGCTTCCAGATCTTTCAGACGCTTGATTGACTGACGAACGGTTTTCCAGTTAGTCAGCATACCACCTAACCAGCGGTGGTTAACGAAGTACTGATCGCAGTTACGCGCAGACTCTTTAACCGCTTCGCTTGCAGCACGCTTAGTACCAACAAACAGAATTTTACCTTTACGGGCAGAAATTTTGGTCAACTCAGCCAGAGCGTCGTTGAACATTGGTACAGTCTGCTCAAGGTTAATGATGTGAACTTTGTTACGAGCGCCGAAGATGAAAGGTTTCATTTTCGGGTTCCAGTAACGGGTCTGGTGACCAAAGTGTACACCGGCCTTAAGCATATCGCGCATGGAAACAGTAGCCATGATTACCTCTAAAAATAGATATTGGGGTTGAGCCTCCATGTATCCCATACCACCGACCTGTGAAGGCACCCCGGAGTATGTGTCGATACATGTGTGTTTTGGTCAGTCTGCATCACCGGGATATAACGCCCTGAGATACCCTGCCTTTTCACATAATGAGAATTAAACGTTCCGGGCGGGCAGAAGCCTGACCACAGATTCGTCGGCGCGTTTTATACCACAAACCGCCGGTTGACGGCAATCATTGTTGCCGTTTCTGGTCAAATTATCTTCAGACTGAAAGACCTGAGACAGTGATTAACATTGGCAGCGGTTTTGCTGGCTGTTAACATACAGGGTAATAAACTCCCTCTTTTGCCGGCCGCGGGCTGGCTGCAATCGGACTATATTCCATGGCTATTTCAATTAAGACCCCTGAAGAAATCGAAAAAATGCGTGTTGCCGGCCGTCTGGCTGCTGAAGTTCTGGAAATGATTGCTGATCATGTTAAGCCGGGCATCTCGACCGGAGAGCTGGATCGTATTTGCGACGATTATATTACTCAGCACCAGAAAGCCATCTCAGCCTGCCTCGGCTATCATGGTTTTCCGAAATCAGTCTGTATCTCGATTAATGAAGTGGTATGTCACGGTATCCCCAGTGATGAGCGGCTGCTGAAAGACGGCGATATTGTCAATATCGACGTGACCGTCATCAAAGACGAGTATCATGGCGACACCTCAAAAATGTTTATTGTCGGAAATCCGACGATTCTCGGTGAGCGTCTGTGCCGCGTGACTCAGGAAAGCCTCTATCTGGCCCTCAAAATGGTAAAACCCGGCATCCGCTTACGTACCCTCGGCCGTGAAATTCAGAAATTTGTCGAAGCTCAGGATTTTTCTGTAGTACGTGAATACTGCGGTCATGGTATTGGTAAAGGGTTCCATGAAGAACCGCAGGTACTGCACTATGATGCTGATGATGGCGGTGTGGTCCTGCAACAGGGGATGACCTTCACCATCGAACCGATGGTGAATGCCGGTGATTTCCGCATCAGAAGTATGAAAGACGGCTGGACAGTGAAAACCAAAGATCGCAGCTTGTCTGCACAATATGAACATACTATTGTGGTTACTGAAAATGGCTGTGAGATTTTAACCCTCCGTAAGGAAGAAACGCTTCCTGCCATCCTGGTGAACGAAGGTTAAACCTGACAATGAGTTTCTGAAAGCCGGCGATTGCCGGCTTTTTCATCTGATGAGAAGCGACAATGCCTAGCCGCCTGCCAGACGTCCCAGAAGTAATTGATAAAAATATTATTAATTCCCCGCTTCACTGGTCTGATGACATGCTGAATCGGGACAGGCTTAAACCCCGGCTGGATAACTTTCAGCGCTGGCTGGGAGAGGCCTTTGATGCCGGACAACCGGTTCACCGCTTAATTGATGCCAGAACCCGGTTTATCGACAATCTTCTGTGCCGGCTGTGGCGTTTTTTTCATTTTGATGGTGTAAACCACCTGGCACTGGTTGCCGTCGGTGGCTACGGTCGTCAGGAATTGCACCCGTTATCAGATATTGATGTACTGATCCTCAGCCGGCAGAGTCTGGATGAACAAAATGCTCACCGTGCCAGTGAACTCCTGACACTGTTATGGGATTTAAAGCTGGAGGTGGGTCACAGCGTACGTACTCTCGAAGAGTGCCTGCTGGAAGGTTTATCGGATCTGACAGTGGCGACTAATCTTATCGAATCACGGATGCTGACCGGGGATGTCACCCTGTTTCTCGAACTGCAGAAAAATATTTTCAGTGACGGTTTCTGGCCCTCTGCTGAGTTTTTTGCAGCAAAAATCGAGGAGCAGAAAGAACGTCACAAACGCTATCACGGTACCAGTTACAATCTGGAGCCGGATATTAAAAGCAGTCCGGGCGGCCTGCGGGATATCCATATGCTGCAGTGGGTTGCCCGTCGCCATTTCGGCGCAACCTCATTGCCGGAAATGGCCGGTTTCGGCTTTCTGACCCGCGATGAACGGGATGAGCTCCATCAGTGCCAGAGTTTTTTATGGCGGATCCGTTTTGCCTTACACCTTACCCTGACCCGCTACGATAACCGGTTGCTGTTTGACAGACAGCTGTCCGTCGCACAACGGCTGAATTATCAGGGCGAAGGTAACGAGCCGGTAGAACGTATGATGAAAGATTTTTATCGCGTGACCCGTGATGTCGGCGAATTAAATGAAATGCTGTTACAGTTATTTGACGAGGCGATTCTGGCCCTGCCAGCCTCAGACAAACCACAGCCTCTGGATGATGACTTTCAGCTGCGCGGTACGCTGATCGATCTGCGGGATGAACAATTGTTTATCCGTCAGCCGGAATCAATTATCCGCATGTTTAATGTTATCGTCCGAAATAAGAATATTTCCGGCATATACTCTACTACCCTGCGGTTACTACGCTACGCGATACGTACTCTCGATTACTCCCTGTGCGAAATTCCCCGCGCGCGGGTATTATTTATGGATATTCTGCGTCACCCGGGGGCTGTCAGCCGTGCTCTGGTCCCGATGCACCACCACAGTGTACTGGCGGCCTACCTGCCCCAGTGGAACAAAATTGTCGGCCAGATGCAGTTCGACCTGTTCCACGCCTACACGGTTGATGAACACACCATTCGTGTCCTGCAAAAACTGGAGAGTTTCGGCAGTGAAGACTCGCGGGCACAGCATCCGCTGTGTGTGGATATCTGGCAACGCCTGATTCAGCCGGAAATATTGCTGATTGCCGCACTGTTCCACGATATCGCCAAAGGCCGCGGCGGCGATCACTCAATACTGGGGGCTGAAGACGTTATTGAATTCGCCCGGTTACATGCACTCTCCTCCCGCGATGCACAACTGATCGCCTGGCTGGTAAGACACCATCTGCTGATGTCGGTCACCGCACAACGCCGCGATATTCAGGATCCAAATGTTATCCAGCAATTCGCCGAAATTATGCAAAATGAACGGCAGTTGCGGCTGCTGATTTGTCTGACTGTCGCTGATATCAGTGCTACCAACGAAAGTTTGTGGAATAGCTGGAAGCAAAGCTTATTGCGCGAACTTTACTTCGCCACCGAAAAACAGCTGCGACGCGGTATGGACAGCAGCCCCGATCTGCGGGAAAGAGTGCGCCACAACCGGCTTCAGGCACTGGCGTTGCTGCGAATGGATAATATTGATGAGACAAAGCTACATAAAATCTGGAACCGCTGTCGGGCAGATTATTTCCTGCGTCATACAGCCAGCCAGTTGGCATGGCATGCCCGCCATCTGTTGCAGCATCCGCTCAGTAAGCCGCTGGTATTAATCAGCCCGCAGGCGTCGCGCGGCGGTACCGAGATTTTTATCTGGAGCCCTGACCGCCCATACCTGTTTGCCACGGTTGCAGGCGAACTGGACCGCCGCAACCTCAGTGTTCACGATGCACAGATATTCACTAACCGTGATGGTATGGCAATGGATACCTTCATTGTGCTTGAACCGGACGGCAGCCCGTTAGCCCCTGACCGGCACGAGGCGATTATCCACGGGCTGACACAAGCCTTATCACAACCGGAGTGGGTTCCGCCACGGCCCCGCCGACAGTCACCACGGCTGCGCCATTTTAACGTTGATACGGAAATACGTTTTCTGCCTGCCCACACCAATCAGCGTACCTATCTGGAAATGGTCGCCCTTGATCAGCCGGGATTATTAGCACGTATCGGTACCGTTTTTGCTGAATCAGGAATATCACTGCATGGCGCAAGGATCAGTACCATCGGCGAAAGGGTCGAAGACTTGTTTATTCTGGCGGACAGTGACCGCCGAGCCCTGAGCGATAAAAAACGTGATAGTTTACAACAACGGTTGACAGAGGCACTGAATCCAAACGATAAAGTGTAATCCGGCTGGAAATCAAAACAAGTTTCCGGGACTGCAAACTTACTTTGGGGGGCTGAGTCTCAGCTCCCCGGTTGTCAGTTTTTTACCAAACCATTGATGCAGGAAATAAACAATGCAACAGTTACAAAACATCATCGAAGCCGCATTCGAACGCCGTGCCGACATTACACCAGACAATGTTGATACTGAAACCCGCGAGGCAATTACTAAAGTCGTCCTGTTAATTGACCGTGGTGAACTGCGTGTTGCGGAAAAAATTAACGGTGAATGGATCACCCATCAATGGCTGAAGAAAGCAGTATTATTATCTTTCCGTATTCATGACAACCAGGTGATAGAAGGCTCTGAAACCCGTTTCTACGACAAAGTACCGATGAAGTTTGCTGACTATGATGAAGCCCGCTTTAAAAAAGAAGGCTTCCGCGTGGTTCCTCCGGCAGCAGTACGCCAGGGGGCTTTTATTGCCCGTAATACCGTTCTGATGCCTTCCTATGTCAACATTGGTGCTTATGTCGATGAAGGGACCATGGTCGATACCTGGGCTACTGTAGGTTCCTGTGCACAGATTGGTAAGAATGTACACCTGTCAGGCGGCGTAGGTATCGGTGGTGTACTTGAGCCACTACAGGCCAACCCGACCATCATTGAAGACAACTGTTTTATCGGTGCACGTTCTGAAATCGTAGAAGGTGTTATTGTTGAAGAAGGTTCTGTTATTTCGATGGGTGTCTATATCGGCCAGAGCACTAAGATTTATGATCGTGAAACGGGTGAAGTCCATTACGGCCGTGTCCCGGCGGGTTCAGTCGTGGTTTCCGGGAATCTGCCATCTAAAGACGGCAGCTACAGCCTGTACTGCGCCGTTATCGTTAAAAAAGTGGATGCGAAAACCCTGGGTAAAGTCGGTATCAATGAACTGCTGCGTTCAATCGACTAACTGATCCGCGGTTAACCGCCTGCGTTCCCTGTCCGGGTAACTGCCTGACATATACAGGGTAGCAGGCGGATTTATTCTGCTCTGGCTCTGGCTCCGGCCACCCCGCAACCTGCGGTGATGACTTTACGGCTCTGGTGTATCAACCGGTGAGCACTGATTGCATCACTCATTCTGAATGTTGTTCTCTGAAAAGGTGATTGTTCATGTACGATAACTTAAAAAGTTTAGGTATTACCCACCCTGAAGAAGTTGACCGTTACAGCCTGCGTCAGGAAGCCAATAACGATATTCTGAAGATCTATTTCCGTAAGGATAAAGGGGAGTTTTTCGCGAAAAGCGTGAAGTTTAAATACCCTCGCCAGCGTAAGACCGTGGTTTCTGATCAATCCGGGCAGGGTTTTAAAGAGATTCAGGAAATAAGCCCCAACCTCAGATACCTGATCGATGAACTGGATCAGCTGTGTCAGCAGGAACAAGCTGAAGTTGACCTGAAAGTTAAGATCCTTGATGACCTTCGTCACCTTGAACTGGTCGTTTCGAATAAGATTTCGGAAATTGAGGCAGATCTGGAAAAACTCACCCGCAAATAAGCGACGTTTTTACAGACAAAAAGCCGGTCAGTGCATGATACTGACCGGCTTTTTTACTGACGACGGTTACTGTGCCAGCAGGTACAGGTTACTGTCACCACGTTTAATGTTCAGGGCCAGTACTGAAGGTTTGCTGTCGAGCACTTTACGTAACTCACCCAGATTCGCTACATTCTGCTGGTTCACCCCGAGAATAACATCCCCTTTTTTCAGACCAATGGCATCGGCACGGCTGCCGGGCTTAATGCTGTCAACTTTAACACCTTTGTCACCTTTGACATCATAATTACTCAGCTCAGCCCCTTCGATACCGGTATAAATAGTCGCTGACTGCACTTTCGCCTGAGTACTTTGTTGCAGTTCCACGGTCACTGTCAGTGGTTTACCGTCACGTAATAAGCCAAGTTCCAGTTTTGTGCCCACCGGCAATGAACCGACATCAGCACGTAATGCGGCAAAGCTGCTCAGCTGCTTGTTATTCAGAGAGACAATCACATCACCGGCTTTAATACCTGCTTTCTCGGCCGAACTTTTTGGCAGAACCTGACTGACAAAAGCACCACGCTGGGCATTCACTTTCATCGCCTGGGCGAGCTCTGAGTTCAGCTCAGTACCCATGATCCCCAGTTCACCGCGTTTAACCTGACCATATTCAATCATCTGTGCGGTCAGATTTTTCACCATATTACTCGGGATAGCAAAACCAATACCGATATTGCCGCCATCCGGCGCCAGAATCGCCGTATTAATACCAATCAGTTCACCATTCAGATTCACCAGTGCACCACCGGAGTTACCACGGTTAATTGCGGCATCCGTCTGAATAAAGTTTTCATAGTTTTCAACATTCAGCCCGCTGCGGCCCAGTGCCGAAACAATACCGGAAGTTACCGTTTCCCCTAATCCATAAGGGTTACCGATCGCTACCGTATAGTCCCCCACCTGCAGGTTGTCAGAATCTGCAATTTTTATTGCCGTCAGATTCTTCGCATCTTTCAGCTGAATCAGCGCAATATCAGAACGGGGATCTTTACCTATCACTCTGGCATCGAAACGACGGCCATCACTGAGCTGGACCTGAATGGTTGAGGCATTTTCAACCACATGGTTATTGGTTACCACATAACCTTTTTCGGCATTAATCACTACCCCGGAACCTAAAGCACGGAACTTCTCCTGCTGGGTTCCGCTATTACCGCCACCACCAGGGGCCTGGCAAAGAGGTGAAGACTGGAACGGAGAACCGTCCTGACAGAAAGGCGACATATCACCAAAAAATTGCTGGAACTGCTGATTACCCCCGGCTGTTTTTACCGGTGCCGTTCCTTCCACACTGATACTGACGACTGAGGGCATCACTTTTTGTAACATAGGAGCCAGACTCGGTAATTGCTGACTTGATGAAGATGCAGATTCCGCCGCAGAAGCAGTCAAAGGCGCAAATGCCATTCCCAGGCTTAATGCGAGTGCACTCAATGCTAAAGTGGTTTTTTTCATGTGCTGGCTCTCTGTAATATTTTCTATTTGGACCGGTTGCTGTGTGCTGTGGTCAGTTGATGAGAGTTATTATTTACCTGTTAGTTCACCGCAAAACTTTTGTGAAAGGTAAAAAAATATTCCTGATCTTTACAAAACTCACACGAACTCAACCGCCATTAAACGACGATACTCTTCCCATGCATATACATCGGTCATTCCGCTGATATAGTCCTGCACCAGACGTAAACGGTAATAACTTTCCCATAATTGCCATCTCTGATCACGGGTCGCTGGTAACTGGCGAAGGTGATTCTGATAAGCTTTACGGTGTTTATCCGACAGACGATGAAACAACCGGGTTTCAATAGGATGGCCTGCTAACTCATCGGTCTCCATCAGGCAGGTAAAATCATCGGCGCTCAGTTGCATCATGGGTTTATAGGTATCAAGCAGACCTCGGATCACGCGGTATCCCTGTAATTCGAGTTGTTCCACCTCAGAGTGGTTAAAAACATGTTTTCGGGCCACCTGCTTAAAGGTTGCCAGTAGCCGCTCTTCATCCCCACCGTTTTCCAGCAGCGCATGGTTAAAATTCCCCGTAAAAATCGCCGGCAAATTATCCAGAAAGCGCCGTACAGCAAACGCGACCAGCGCCCGCTGTACATTGACCCGTAACGACATAAAAAACTGGTCACTCTGACTGCGCCGTTTTCCTGAGCCCGCTTCCTGCCAGGCATGAGTTACCGTACGCTGGAAAAGATCATCCGGCTGAGCCTCCCCCCAGGCATCACATAAATAACGATACAGGCTGTCGACATCAAAGATAGCTTTTTCGACAGCATCATCTAAATCGGCAATACAGTAGGAAATATCATCAGCCGCTTCCATAATATAAGTCAGAGGGAAACGATGAAACTCCTGCATACCGGTTGCTGCCCGCAAGTCTGCAACGTATTCTTTTTCTGATAAATAAAACCCCGGCTTTTTCATCAGCACCGAGAAATTTGCAGGCTTATCGCCCTGCCACCAGGCAGGTGCAGGGTACTTAAGGATGCAGGCCACCTGAGAATAACTCAGATTCAGTTGCAGAATAGTATGTACCAGCCGGATAGCCTGGGCATTGCCTTCAAAATGCGAAAGATCCTGATAAATACATTGTTGTAACTGAATCACTTCTTCAGGGAGCTGCGCCGCATCAGGGGGGGTAAGTGGCAGAATGTCAGCCAGATGCTCCCTGAACCAGTCATTGATTGCTGCTTCGCCAAAATGACCAAATGGCGGATTCCCGACATCATGTAACAGGCAGGCCATTTCGGCCAGACTTTCAAACCCGCGTTCAAAGTCTTCCAGCCCGTAAGCAGCCAGACCACCGGGCTGTTTTTTCAGTCGTTGCAGTACTTCCCGCGCAATATAGCGCCCGGTTTGCTGTACTTCCAGGGAGTGGGTTAACCGTGAGCGTACTGCTGAATTTCTTTCCAGCGGGAATACCTGTGTCTTTTGCTGCAAACGCCGGATAGCCGCCGAATGGATGATCCTGCCGCGATCACTTTCAAAATAACGGGAAATCTGTTCTTCTCCCTGCGGCGGCCGGCCTGATGCATAAGGCCGGCTGACACTGATTCTGTGCTTAAAGTTAATCTCCATTTCCACTCCGGTACGATTCAATAATAAAACCCTGCCCTGCCATGATAGACTATTCCACGCCTGAAGATTAATTCTATAACATTGGTGAGATACGCTATGAAAGCAGGAATTATTGGCGCAATGGAGCAGGAAGTAACCCTGTTGCGTGACAAAATTAAAGACCGGAAAACTCTGAACATCGCTGGCTGTGAAATTTATACCGGTACTCTGAATGGCACTGAAGTCGCCTTACTGAAATCCGGCATCGGCAAAACCTCCGCCGCGCTGGGTACCACGCTGTTACTGCAACTATGTCAGCCAGATGTGGTCATTAACACCGGTTCTGCCGGCGGACTGGCACCGTCACTGAAGGTCGGCGATATCGTTGTTTCTGACGAAGTCCGCTATCATGATGCAGACGTTACCGCTTTCGGTTATGCGCCAGGCCAGATGGCCGGATGCCCGGAAAGTTTTGTGGCTGATGAAAAACTGATCGGTGCCGCAGAACAAAGTATCAGAGCATTAAATCTGCATGCTGTACGCGGATTAATTGTCAGCGGTGATGCATTTATCAATGGTGCTGAGCCTCTGGCCCGTATCCGTGATACCTTTCCGAAGGCTGTTGCGGTAGAAATGGAAGCCACCGCCATTGGCCATGTCTGCCATAGCTTTAAGGTTCCTTTTGTGGTGGTTCGTGCTATTTCTGACGTTGCGGATCAGGAATCACACCTCAGTTTCGACGAATTCCTCGGTGTTGCCGCAAAGCAGTCATCACTGATGGTGGAAGACCTGCTGAGCCGCTTGTCAGCAGACGTCTGACAAGCCACTGCCTTGCCCGGCGGCGGCCTAAGATGCTGCCGCTGTCAGACGCAGGAAAACTCATCCTGTGGCGGTATATGTAACAAAAATCCCTCTTATCACCGGCCGGCAGCCCGGTATTTTTTGTAACTTTACAAAAATAAACGCACGACTTAATCAGCCTGACAACAGCTTGTGAATATTTTCAGAGTATCGGCGTACGCCGGCAGGAGCAGTGACACAGGTCAACAGCAGACAGGGAATATTACAGAGGTTACAGCAGGAGAGCACCCTCCCTTCAGAAAGGTGCTGACAGGGTAATCAGATACTGAAAGAAGAACCACAACCACAGGTGGTTTTAGCATTCGGATTAGTCACAATAAACCGTGAACCTTCAAGCCCTTCGGTGTAGTCGACAGAACCGCCGACCAGGTACTGCAGACTCATAGGATCTACCACCAGAGACACACCCTGCTTTTCGATAGTCATATCGCCATCATTAACTTTATCATCAAAGGTAAAACCATACTGGAATCCGCTGCACCCACCGCCGGTGATATAAACACGCAGTTTCAGTTCAGGGTTATCTTCGTCAGCGATCAGGAATTTTACTTTGTTGGCCGCAGCTTCGGTAAACTGTAACGGCAGTGCTGCAATATCATCGCTCATAAATTACTCCGGTAAACTCCAGGGCCGTTAACGGCCTCAATGATGGCATTATCTGTCAGCCACGGGCTGCGATCAAGCACCGCGCTGTACACTCTGTGCCGCAGCACGCTCTGCGGCCGGCGTTTGCCGGGCCAGGGTGCGCGCCAGTAAGGTTGAATAAAGCGGCGTACCTCCGAGAAATTGAGCCAGCAGGGTCGCACCGAGACAGGTAATGATCATCGGCAGGATCAACTGATAATTTTCAGTCATTTCGAGGACCAGAATAATGCCGGTCAGAGGGGCTCTGACGGAAGCGGCAAATAATGCCCCCATCCCCGCCACGGCAAAAGTCCCGGCCTGCAGGTGATATTCCGGAAAGACTGCCGCAGCAGTCACCCCGAGGGCTGTACCCAGCAAAGTCCCCAGCGAAAGCATTGGCGCGAAAATGCCGCCAGGGGCCCCGGAACAAAAACAGATCAGCGTCATAACCATACGTAAAATGAACAGGCTCAATAGCATCCCGCAACTGAATTGTCCGGCAACAGATTGCGGGATTAAGGAAGACCCGCCGCCGGTGATTTCAGGAAAAATCAGGCTCAGCGCCCCGAAGCTGCCGCCAATAACCGCCGCAATCAGCAGAATAATTCCCATTTTTCCGCCATGCAGTCGCTGAAATGCATCCTGTACCCGAAACACCAGTCGGTTAAACACCACCCCGACAATCCCGAATACCATACCCGCAATCAGATATAACCAGAGAGTATTCAGCGGGGCATCAATCAACTGACCAATATTCAGCATGGCACTGTTACCATCGAACAGACGATAAACGATGCAGGACATAATCACGCCAATAAACACAGCCTTGACAGAAATCAGGTTGTAATGGAACTGCTGTCTCATTTCTTCAATGATAAACAGGATCCCTGCCAGCGGAGCGTTAAACGCAGCCGCCAGGCCAGCCCCCGCACCAGTCGCCAGTAACGTATGCCGGTCTTCACTGTTTTTTATCCGGAACATATCGACCACCATACGTCCCAGGTTACCGCCCATCTGGACAGTGGGACCTTCGCGGCCTAACACCATCCCTGCACCAAGGGTACCGACCCCGCCAAAAAACTTAACCGGAATAACCCGCCACCAGCGGACAGGTCGCAGTTCATCTAATGCCCCCTCGATTTCCGGAATTCCCGAGCCGCCGGCTTCCGGCGCAAAACGCCGCACCAGCCAGAATCCGCAAACTGCCAGTAGCGCTGAAATGATCACCGCAGACAGCAGTCCGGACGCAGTCAGTAAACCACCGGAATAGTGCAGACGATAGTGCTGTACCAGACTGACGGCTTTATCAAACGCCACGCCGGCTAATCCCGCCAGCACCCCCACCAGACCGGCCAGCAATAAAATCGCCAGCGGCGTTTTATCTTTGCGTAATATCTGCTGCAAATAATCATACCTGCGGCGCGGCTCTGCCGGTAAAGACTCATCACTAACGGGTGTATTATGCATATCGGGGACAGAAAAAAGGGCCATAACATCAGTATACGCATGAATCCGCTATTTTTGTCGCTTAAATGTAGCAAACCAATAACCGGGTCTTTCACCCTGTAACTAAGTTCTCGTACACTAGTGTTTATATTAAGTCATCAACAGGAACCGATGCGATGAGTAAGTCTGAAAATCTCTACAATGAAGCGCAGCGTCTGATCCCGGGAGGGGTAAACTCTCCGGTCAGGGCTTTTACCGGTGTTGGCGGTGTCCCGCTTTTTATTGAGCGCGCTGAAGGTGCTTATTTATACGATGCTGACGGAAAAGCCTATATCGATTACGTCGGTTCATGGGGGCCTATGGTCCTCGGACATAACAACCCGGCTATCCGTAATGCAGTGACAGAAGCAGCAATGCGCGGGCTGAGTTTCGGTGCACCTACCGAAATGGAAGTCAAAATGGCAGAGCTGGTCTGTGAACTGGTGCCTTCCATGGAGATGGTGCGGATGGTCAACTCGGGAACGGAAGCGACCATGAGCGCTATCCGGCTGGCCAGAGGCTATACCGGCCGTGATAAAATTATTAAGTTTGAGGGTTGCTATCACGGACATGCCGACTGCCTGCTGGTAAAAGCCGGATCCGGTGCTCTGACCCTGGGCCAGCCAAACTCACCGGGAGTGCCGGCTGACTTTGCCCGTCATACGCTGACTTGTACCTATAACGATTTATCATCCGTCCGCGAAGCCTTCCGTCAGCATCCGCAACAGGTCGCCTGTATTATCGTGGAACCTGTCGCCGGGAATATGAACTGTATTCCTCCTTCAGAGGGTTTCCTGCAAGGCTTACGTGAAATCTGTGATGAAAATGGTGCACTGCTGATCATTGATGAAGTAATGACCGGCTTCCGTGTTGCACTGGGCGGTGCTCAGGAGTATTACAACGTAGTACCGGACCTGACCTGTCTGGGGAAAATTATCGGTGGCGGTATGCCGGTAGGTGCTTTTGGCGGACGTCGTGACATTATGGAAGTTCTGGCCCCGACCGGCCCGGTGTATCAGGCCGGAACACTGTCCGGAAACCCGCTGGCGATGGCAGCAGGTTTCGCCTGTCTGACACAGGTTGCCCGGCCCGGCACCCATACCACCCTGACTGACCTCACCACACGGCTGGCCGAAGGATTATTACACGCCGCACAGCAGGAAAATATCCCGCTGGTCATTAACCATGTCGGTGGTATGTTTGGTCTTTTCTTTACTGATGCGCCTTCAGTGACCTGCTATCAGGATGTCAGCAAATGTGATGTGGCGCGGTTTAAAACTTTCTTCCATCTGATGCTGGAGGAAGGGATCTATTTTGCACCGTCAGCTTTTGAAGCTGGCTTCATGTCACTGGCCCACAGTCCCGACGATATCCAGCATACTATAGATGCAGCCCGCCGCTGTTTCGCCCGTCTGTAACATCCTGGTTTTGTTGTAAAAAAAAAGGCGCCTCCGCGCCTTTTTTATTCGTTATCTTCCCACAGGATCACTGGCCGAACATATCTTTAATCCAGCCAGCCACACCTTTACTGCTGCTATCCTGATCTACCTGCTGCTGCTGTTGCTGTTGTTGCTGCTGCACCTGCACCTGTTGCTGTTGCTGCTGGCAGAGAGTCGCAGGGTCTGTTGTCCATACCGGCAACGATCGCCAGGTACTGTCTCCGGGACCACAGATAAAATTACCCTGCGCATCAATGTTCATCATCGATACATCTTCTGGCGGTGTCAGGTCTAACGGCGTGGGGGGCTGAGAGGCCAGATACCGGCGATACAGTTGCAGCGCACCGCTGGACCCCCACAATTTGGTGGTCTGGTTATTATCCCGTCCAACCCAGGTGACTGTAACTTCTTTCCCATCAATCCCCGTAAACCAGCTATCCACCAGATTATTGGTGGTCCCGGTTTTACCGGCCAGATGCATGGTCGGATACTGAGCGCCCAGCGCATGGCCTGTACCGCGGTTAACTACCTGTTGCATGGCATATAACGTCAGGTAGGCGGCTTCCGGAGGTTCAGCCTGTTGTGCCTGAGGGTAACTCTGGTACAGCACCTTGCCGTCTTCAGAAATCACTGAGCGTACCGCCGATAAGGTAGCACGGTTACCGCCACTGGCGATGGTCTGGAAAGCCTGAGCCACCTGCAATGGTGTCAGGTTCAGCGCCCCGAGTAACATCGCCGGTACTGCCGTCAGCTGATCCTTACCAACGCCTAATCTGGTCCAGGTATCCACCACACTTTGCAGCCCCAGGGACATGCCCAGATTGACGGTAGGCACGTTCATCGAATGTGTCAGTGCATCAACTAACAACACTTTTCCGCTGAATTTATGGTCATCATTTTCCGGACTCCAGACCTGGCCATTCGGTTGTTTCAGTGCCAGCGGTTGATCCGCAATCCAGCTATTCAGACGGTAGGTTTGCGGCTGTGCCAGCGCCGTCAGATAGGTCGCAGGTTTTGCCAGGGAACCAATCGAACGGCGGGCCTGCATCGCCCGGTTGTACCCGGCAAATTGCGGATCAGAACCACCGACCATTGCTCTGACTTCACCGCTAAAGCGATCCACCACCACCATCGCGGTTTCAAGATCTTTTAATCCGTGTTGCTTCTTCAGCTGCGGAATACCTTCGGTTACCGCTTTTTCTGCCGCATCCTGGGAGAGAGGATCAAGAGTAGTGAAGATTTTTACTCCGGAGAGATCCTTCACTTTATCGCCCAGTTTATCCTGCAACTCATTGCGTACCATCTGCATAAAGGCTGGCTGCGGAGTAATAACCCCTCCTCTTGGCTGAACACCCAGAGGCCGTGCAGACAACATATTGTACAAGTCTTCGTCGATATACTTTTGTTGTTGCAGCAGACGCAGTACCACATTACGACGTTCCAGAGCTAACTTCGGATTACGCCATGGATTATATAACGAGGCACCTTTCACCATCCCGACCAGTAAGGCTTGCTGATCAACACTCAGTTCATCCACCGGCCGGCCAAAGTAATATAAGCTGGCCAGCGGGAAACCCCGGATCTGGTCATTACCGGCCTGCCCCAGATACACTTCATTCAGGTACAGTTCCAGAATACGATCTTTGCTATAACGGGAATCCATAATGATGGCCATGTAGGCTTCACGGATTTTACGCCACAGGGTACGTTTGTTGGTCAGAAACAGGTTTTTCACCAACTGCTGAGTCAGGGTACTGCCCCCCTGCACTGCGCGGCCAGCCGTCACATTGGCAATAAATGCACGACCAATCGAATATAAACTGATGCCGTCATGCTCATAAAAATGACGGTCTTCGGTTGCAACCAGGGTATCTACCAGCGTATTCGGAAAACCGGAACGCGGCACAAATAAGCGCTGTTCACCATTAGGCGACTGCAGCATAGTGATAAGACGCGGATCCAGACGGAAGTAACCAAAATCACGGCCCGTGTCCAGGTTCTTGATTTCCGTAAGTTCACCGTTGCTGAAGGTCATCTGCGCATGAATCTGCCCTTCTTTACCGTCCGGAAAATCAAAAGGTCTGCGCAGCAGATCAATGGTATTTCCTTTTACCGTAAATTCACCCGGACGGGTGATTTTGGTTACCAGCCGATACTGAGTACCTTCCAGTAAATCGACCATCCCCTTACGATCAAAGGCCATACCCGGTTCAAGACTGACGACCCGGCCATAGACCGCCGCCGGCAGTTGCCAGACCCTGCCGTCAACACGTTGCCGGATTTCAGAGTCAAGATAGACGCCCCATGCCGCAATCACAACAGCAGCGACCAGGAAGAGTTTGATAAATATACCCAGCCAGCGACGTTTCATTGCCGGGGGTTTCTTTTTTCCTTTACGTGGCAATGACTGCCCCTCCTCATTCGCATTGATGTCCTGGTCATCATAGCGGTTACTTTTTTTATTCTTCGCACGGGGGCGAACTTTTTCCGGTTGACGGGGTGACTTCCCTTTCCGCCCGATCGGTTCGCGATCATTCCCAGACATGAATTTTATTCTCCAGGCATAGCCTCAGCATGCGCGTTACTTTAGTCTCCTTCCGGCAGAATTACATGCCGGAACCCTCTGAAAGAGCGGACGGTTCACAAATGCCCGGGGGAAAATTTTTTACTCCGGCGAGTAGGCATCGCAGTCGCAGGTGAGTCCGGCCACGGGTGCTTAGGATAACGACCTTTCATTTCTTTCTGCACTTCACGATAAGCCCCCTGCCAGAATCCCGCTAAATCACGGGTTATCTGTAACGGACGCATAGCCGGCGACAATAATTCCAGCACCAGCGGGATTCTTCCCCCCGCAATCACTGGCGTATCAGCTTCACCGAACATCTCCTGCATACGAACAGCAAGCACCGGTGGCTGTTCGGTGTTATAACGGATCAGCACACGACTGCCCGTCGGCACAGTGTAATGAGTTGGCAGCGCACTATCCAGTCGCTGGCGTTGTGACCATGTGATCAAATGTAATAAAGCTGTCGAAATATTAATAGTATTAAACGACCGGGCATCGGTCACCGTCGCCATTTCCGGCAGCAGCCACTGCTCCAGGCTGTCCAGCAATGCGTCGTCCGTCACCGGCGGCCAGTCCGCATCATTCAGCCATTCTCCGGCACAAGCCAGCCTGGCACGGATTTGTTCAGCTGCCGGGGTCCAGGGCAACACCGACAACCCTTTGGCCCTGACCCAGCGCAACATCGCCTGGTGCAACTGCGCCGCTGCCGGCCGTTCGCCGGGACGTGAAGTTAATATCAGCGAACCAATCACCTGCTGACGGCGTACCCGCAGGATGCCTTTTTCTTCATCCCACTCAACATCATCCCGTTCTTCAACTTTATCCGGACACTGCCGGGCAAGTTCAGCAATATCGACCGGCAGGGCCAGACGGATCCGGGCCTCTGGCTGCTGAGAACTGAATGACAGCCGGAGGACCAGTAACCATTCATAACGGCTCAGAGGATCATCAGCGGCTGTTCCGGCGCCGACGCCTTTTGCCAGCAGGTAACGCCCGCCTCCGCCACGCTGGCGGGCCAGCTGGTCACTGAACCCCGCCATTAACAACACGGCTAACAATCGGTCATCGGCCTGACTACCACGAACGCCAGTGCGTTGCTGTAAGGCTTTGGCTCGTTTCAGCCATCCCGGCTGGGGGTGTAAAAACAGAGACAGTAAATCATTAGTGCCATTACGCGGTGGATCTTCCAGAATAGCAACCAGTAAACTCGCCGTTGCCATCGCCGCCGGATTTTCTCCGGCAGCACAGAGTATCGCCGCCAGCCGGGGTTCAGTCCCCAGCGCCGCCATTTTGCGTCCGGTCGCGGTCAGCTGATGACCCGCGTCAGTGGCGCCAAGTTGCTGCAATAGTTGCAGTGCCGCTTGCTGGCGCTTTTGTGGCGGGAGATCCAGCCATTGCAGCTGACTCATCTCCCGGCAGCCCCAGGCAAGGATATCCAGCATCACTGCACTTAACTCACTGTTAATAATTTCCGGTTCACTTACCGCAGCCGCTCTCTCTGCCTGTTCCTGACTCAGTAAATGCCAGCAAAACCCCGCCGTCAGGCGTCCGGCACGCCCGGCGCGCTGTACCATCGATGCCTGACTAATCCGCTGCGTCTGTAATACACTGACACCGCTTTTTGTATCATAGCGCACCGCACGCTCCAGCCCGCTGTCGACCACCAGCCGTATCCCATCTATCGTCAGGCTGGTTTCTGCAATATTGGTTGCCAGTACCACTTTCCGTCTGCCCTCAGGCGAGGGGGCAATCGCCTGTTGCTGAGCGGTCAGACTCATCGCTCCGTATAGCGGGAAGATATCTGTCGCGTCATGCAGCCGGCTGAGTAATTCCTGTTTCACGGCCATAATTTCCCGTTCCCCGGGTAAAAAAATCAGCATCGACCCCTGGTGTTCATTCAGCAGACAGGTGGCTTCACGTGCTACTGCGGCTGCAAAGGGCAGTCGGGTGCTCAGGGGAATAAAATGCCGTTCGACC
The DNA here is from genome assembly GCF_018257525.1 of Tatumella sp. JGM130. Lineage (NCBI taxonomy): Bacteria > Pseudomonadati > Pseudomonadota > Gammaproteobacteria > Enterobacterales > Erwiniaceae > Tatumella > Tatumella sp. JGM130. The sequence goes on from NZ_JAERJS010000015.1 coordinate 53,041, forward strand.
GGAAAACTGCGTCCCTGTGAAATAATCACCGGGACTTCCGGGAGCAATACTGACAGGCGCTGATAGTCCGGGGTTGCTGACATTAACAAAAGCTTCAGGTCGTCACGCAGCCCCTGCTGTACATCAAGCAACAGAGCCAGCGCCGTATCCGCCTGCAGACTGCGTTCGTGAAATTCATCAAGAATAACCAGCGAAACACCGTTCAGTTCCGGATCCTGCTGTAACATGCGGGTCAGAATCCCCTCAGTCACCACTTCCAGCCGGGTGTCGGGCCCGCAACTACTCTCACCGCGCATCCGGTAACCGATGGTCTGTCCGGTAGATTCACCGAGATTTTCTGCCAGTCGCCTGGCAACATTTCTGGCAGCCAGCCGTCGTGGCTCCAGCAGCAGGATCTTGCCGTTATCCGGCACGCGGGATAACAACTGTAAGGGTAACCAGGTGGATTTTCCTGCCCCGGGCGGTGCGACCAGCAACGCTCCGCTGCGGGTCTCCAGCGCAGTCAATAATTTATCCAGTACTTCACTGACAGGTAACGGTGGCAAATAAAACTCCGCGCAAGCTGTGTTAATATATCCGCCATAATAACACCCAACCGATCAATCCTCACGCCTGCCCCCGTCTGAGCAAAGCTATCAGGCAGGTCAGGCACTGTAGCCGTCACCCGGAGATATTAATGACGACAGGGCAGCAATATTTTTTTGCGATTCAGCTCCCCTCGCCGCTGCAAAAGTCACTGGTCCGCTGGCGGGCTGATCATTTCCCCGCAGATAATGGCCGCCCGCTGCCTGCCGCAGACATGCTGATGACACTGGCCTGGCTGGGCCCTCTCAGGGAAATCACCCTTCAGCGATTACAACAACAGGCAGCCCGTATTCAGCAACGCGGATTTATGCTGACCCTGAACGATGCCGGATACTGGCCCGGTTCCGGACTGGTCTGGCTGGGCTGCCGGCCAGCGCCTGCCGGCTTATTAGCTCTGGGGGCGCTGTTACGTTCACAGGCGGCTCGTCAGGGTTGTCCTCAGCCATCACAGCCTTTCCGCCCCCATGTCCGTTTATTGCACCATGTTTTTTCGCCGGTCAGCCTTCCGCCGACCGGATTTCACTGGCAGTTTCCTGTGACCGGGTTTTCCTTAATGGCCTGCGCTCCGGGACGCGGGAGAGCAAAAAACCGTTGCCTGGCAACGTTCCCGCTGCAACCGTCCTCACCCCTTTAACGAGACCCCCTATGCAGTTTACTCCGCCGCTCAAATCTGCCACTTTACTTAAACGCTATAAACGTTTCCTTGCCGATGTTGTTACCCCACAGGGCGAAGTCTTTACCCTTCATTGTGCCAATACCGGCGCGATGACCGGTTGTGCCACTCCCGGGGATACCGTGTGGTATTCCGAGTCTGACAATAAACAGCGTAAATATCCCCATAGCTGGGAACTGACCGGCACGGCAGACGGTGATTTAATTTGCGTAAATACCCAGCGGGCAAATCAGTTATTCCGCGAAGCTCTCAGGGCCCGGGTGATCACTGAGCTTTCTGACTACAGCCACTGGCAAAGTGAAGTGAAATACGGTTCAGAGGGCAGCAGAATAGACTTTTTATTACAACAGCCGCAGCTAGCCGACTGCTATGTGGAAGTAAAATCCGTCACGTTACTGGAGAACGGTCAGGGATATTTTCCTGATACGGTAACACTGCGCGGGCAAAAACACCTGCGGGAACTGATGGCAATCGCTGCTGCCGGACAGCGGGCGGTATTATTTTTTGCCGTATTACACAGCGGAATAGAGCGTATCAGCGTCGCACGGCACCTGGACCCACGCTATGCCGCACTTCTCGACCAGGCAATACTCGCCGGGGTGGAAATTCTGGTCTATAAAGCTTCCCTGACTCCTGCCGATGCTAAGATAGAATTTTCTATTGATTTCATCCAATAAAAAGCTGCAACGGCGTGTATTAAAAAGATAATCCGGCTTTTTACCGTCAAATTTATTGACAAGTGGTCAACAACAGATGATATCAGTAATTGCCAACAGAGATAGCTTCTGCTATTTATAGCGGCCTGTTTTTTTCCCTCACCGGGAATCGATAGTGCGTGTTATCCAGGAGAAACAGCATGCAAGAAGGGCAAAACCGTAAAACATCGTCCCTGAGTATCCTCGCCATCGCTGGGGTGGAGCCATATCAAGGGAAACCGGGCGAAGAGTATATGAACGAAGCCCAGCTGACACACTTCAGGAAGATACTTGAAGCCTGGCGTAATCAACTCAGGGATGAAGTCGACCGTACTGTCTCACATATGCAGGACGAAGCGGCAAACTTCCCGGATCCGGTTGACCGTGCTGCTCAGGAAGAAGAGTTCAGTCTGGAACTGCGTAACCGTGACCGCGAACGTAAGCTGATCAAGAAAATCGAGAAGACGCTGAAAAAAGTCGAAGATGATGACTTCGGCTACTGCGAATCCTGCGGTGTCGAGATTGGTATTCGCCGTCTGGAAGCGCGTCCGACAGCTGATTTATGTATCGACTGTAAGACGCTGGCTGAGATCCGTGAAAAGCAAATGGCTGGCTGATATCAGCCAGCCGCAAGGCTACCGTACAGCAGAGTCCTTCAGACTCTGTTGTACGTCTCACTGCTGCCTATGACGTCAGAACATTGCTGTACCGGCCGTTTTGCGCCGTCCCCCTCCGGAGCACTGCATTTCGGCTCACTTATCGCCGCACTGGGGAGCTACCTTAATGCCCGCGCCCGGCAAGGTCGCTGGTGGGTGCGTATTGAAGACATCGATCCCCCAAGAGAAATTCCCGGCGCCGCCAGTACTATTCTCCATCAGCTTGAACACTACGGCCTGCACTGGGACGGTGATGTGCTCTGGCAATCGCAGCGCAGCCATGCCTACCGGGATATTATTCAGCAATTGATCTCCCAGCATCAGAGCTATTTTTGCGATTGCACACGCAGCCGCATCCGTGAATGTGGTGGCTATTATGATGGTCACTGCCGCCAGCGCTCACTGCCCGCCGGCGACGCAGCACTCAGAATTCGCCAGCTGCAACCGGTGTTTTCTTTCCATGACCGGTTACGCGGTGAGATTGTTGCGGATCCGGCCCTCGCTGCCGAAGACTTTATTATTCACCGCCGTGATGGCTTATTTGCCTATAACCTGGCCGTTGTGGTGGATGATCACTCTCAGGGCGTCAGCGAAATTGTCCGCGGGGCTGATTTAATTGTTCCGACAGTCCGGCAAATATCGCTGTATCAGCAATTAGGCTGGCCAGTTCCCGACTATCTGCATTTGCCTTTAGCCTTAAACAGAGATGGCCACAAACTGTCCAAACAAAATCATGCGCCGCCCCTGCCGGAGGGGGACCCGCGGCCGGTGCTGGTACAGGCACTGCGTTTCCTCGGCCAGACGGTCAGTCCCCGCTGGCAGGATCTGTCGCGTGATCAGTTGCTGAGTCAGGCAATATGCCACTGGACAACAGATAATATCCCAATAAATGACGCTTTAATCCCGGAGCAGCCACTTACAGCATTCTCAAATTGCTCACAACAGGCTATGATTAGCCGCTGATTTGAGCATCACTTAATTTATGTCACTGTCGAGGTGTACTATTTTTACCCGAGTAGCAAATTTTTGTCGGAAAGTTCTTCTTCGTGAAGAGGACGTGCCCGCTGAGACAAAAGACCAAAATCTGATGACTATCATTCCCCGTGATAAGCATAATATTTCCCGAAAAGACATTAGCGAAAATGCATTAAAGGTGTTGTATCGGCTGAATAAAGCAGGCTTTGAAGCTTATCTGGTTGGCGGCGGTGTCCGTGATCTTCTGCTGGGTAAAAAACCAAAAGATTTTGATATTACGACCAATGCCACGCCGGAACAAATGCGTAAGCTGTTCCGTAACTGTCGCCTGGTTGGCCGGCGTTTCCGTCTGGCCCACGTGATGTTCGGGCCTGAGGTAATCGAAGTCGCGACCTTCCGTGGCCATCATGCCAGCGAAGCCGCTGCAGATAACGAACATGACCGTAACCAGTCACAACGTGGCCAGAACGGTATGTTACTGCGGGATAATATTTTCGGTTCTATCGAGGATGATGCCCAGCGCCGTGACCTGACCATTAACAGCCTCTATTACAGTGTGGCCGATTTTACCGTCCGTGATTACGTCGGCGGTTTACAGGATCTTCAGCAAGGTGTTATCCGCCTGATTGGTGATCCTGAAACCCGTTACCGTGAAGACCCGGTGCGGATGCTGCGGGTTGTTCGTTTTGCCGCAAAACTGAATATGACCATCGCTGCAGAAACGGCAGAGCCTGTGACCCGGTTATCCAGCCTGCTAACGGATATCCCTTCAGCGCGCCTGTTCGAAGAATCATTAAAATTACTACAGACAGGCTACGGCGAACAGACTTACGGTTTGCTGATGCAATATCAGTTATTCCAGCCATTATTCCCGACCATCACCCAGTATCTTACGGCACAGGGTGACAGCCCGATGGAACGCATGATTATTCAGGTGCTGAAAAATACTGACCGGCGGATCCATAATGATATGCGGGTCAACCCGGCGTTCCTGTTTGCCGCGATGCTATGGTATCCGCAGTCTGAACGGGCACAGCAGATTGCTCAGGAGAGCGGTCTGCCCTGGTATGAAGCTTTTGCTCTGGCAATGAATGACACCCTCGATGAGGCCTGTCGTGCTATTGCGATCCCTAAACGGATCACCAGTCTGATTCGTGATATCTGGTCACTGCAATTACGTCTGCCACGTCGTCACGGTAAACGTGCATGGAAACTGATGGAACACCCTAAATTCCGTGCGGCGTATGACTTGCTGCTACTGCGTGCTGAAACAGAAAATAGCAGCGAACTGGAACGGCTCGGACAATGGTGGGGCGAGTTCCAGTCGGCTCCACCGGTTCGCCAGTCTGCCATGATTAACAGCCTCGGGAGTGACCCTCATCAGCGTCGCCGGCATAACCGTTCCCGTCGTCGTCAGCCATCCGCCAGGAATAACTGACGATGACTCTGGCCTATATTGCCCTGGGCAGTAATCTGACTAACCCGCTACGCCAGGTACAGGCGGCCCTGAATGCACTGGATGCTGTTCCGGATAGCCGGCGGGTTGCTACCTCGTCATTTTATCGCACCCCGCCTTACGGGCCACAGGATCAGCCGGATTATCTGAATGCGGTAATTGCTCTGGAAACGTCACTCAGTGCAGAAAGGCTGCTGGAACATACCCAGCGCATCGAACTGGAACAGGGACGCGAACGTAAAGATGAGCGCTGGGGGCCGCGTACTCTTGATTTGGATATCATGCTGTTTGGTGAACAAAGGATTCAGACGCCGCATCTGACCATCCCGCACTATGATATGCATAACCGGGCATTTATGTTAGTGCCGCTCTGTGAAATAGCGCCGGACTGCCATTATCCCGATGGGCGCAGTATCGCTGCTCTGCTGTCCGCGCTGGATACTTCCCCGATTACCGCCTGGTAACCTCCCCCTTTTCCGGCCTGCGGTCACCGCACCGCAGGTATTTCCCTGTGATTCATTTGTCCTGTAAACTCGCCACCTAAAATTATAATGACAAGAGGTTATAATGAAACCAGTTACAATTCATGATCTTCGTAAATGGAAATTATCAGGGGAAAAATTTGCAGCCCTGACCGCTTATGAATATAGCTTTGCTCATCTGTTTGCCAGCCAGGGGATTCCGGTATTACTGGTCGGCGATTCTCTGGGGATGACGGTCCAGGGACATGATTCCACCCTGCCCGTGACCACAGATGAAATCGCTTACCATACATCCATGGTGCGTAAAGGTGCCGGTGCAGCACTGTTGCTGGCTGATCTTCCGTTTATGAGTTACGCGACTCCGGTACAAGCCTGTGAAAACGCGGCCCGACTGATGCGTGCCGGTGCTAATATGGTGAAACTGGAAGGCGGAGCATGGCTGTGTGAGACCGTCAGTCGTCTGACTGAACGCGCGGTCCCCGTTTGCGGTCATCTCGGACTGACACCACAATCGGTAAATGTGTTCGGGGGCTATAAAGTTCAGGGCCGTGATGCTCAGGCAGCAGAGACCCTGTTAAATGATGCTCTGGCACTGGAAAAAGCCGGTGCCCAGTTGATGGTTCTGGAGTGTGTGCCTCAGGCTCTGGCAAAACGGGTGACGGATGCACTCACTATTCCGGTAATCGGCATTGGTGCCGGTCACCAGACCGACGGTCAAATTCTGGTTATGCATGACGCATTAGGAATTACCGCCGGACATATCCCCAAATTCAGTAAGAACTTTCTGGCGGAAACCGGAGATATCCGTGAAGCAGTACAACTGTATATTCGTCAGGTCGCAGAAGGCAGCTATCCTGCTCCGGAACACAGCTTTCAGTAAGTCAGGAGATTCATTGTGAAAATTATCGAAACACCGGCCGAATTACATGACGAAATTCGTCGCCTGCGTCAGAAAAATCAGCGCATCGCCCTGGTCCCGACCATGGGTAACCTTCACGACGGGCATATGAAATTAGTGGATACAGCACATCAGCATGCCGATATTGTGGTTGCCTCTGTGTTTGTGAATCCGATGCAGTTTGACCGGGCTGATGACCTGGCCCGTTATCCGCGTACGTTTAGCGACGATTGTGAAAAACTAACACAGCATAAGGTCGATATTCTGTTCGCACCTGCCGCCAGTACCATTTTTCCTGCAGGTACTGATGCTCAGACATTTGTCGAGGTTCCCGGACTGTCATACCTGCTGGAAGGTGCCAGCCGGCCGGGACATTTTCGCGGTGTAACGACCATTGTCAGTAAATTATTTAATATGGTACAGCCGGATATTGCCTGTTTTGGTGAGAAGGATTTCCAGCAACTGTTGCTGATCCGCAAAATGGTGGCTGATATGGGCTACAATATCCGGATCATTGGCGTTCCGACTGTCCGTGCAGCAGATAATCTGGCTCTCAGCTCCCGTAACGGCTATCTGAGCAGCGAACAGCGCCAGGCTGCACCACGCTTAAGCCAGATAATGCATGCAATGGCGCAAGGGCTGACCAGTCCGCAAGCAGATACCACCAGCCTGATTGCCAGTGCAGAACAGCAATTACGTGACAGCGGCTTTATTCCTGACGGTATTGCTGTCTGTGACAGTGAAACACTGCTTCCTCTTAATGCCGACAGTCACAGTGCCGTGATACTGATGGCTGCATGGCTGGGTAAAGCACGACTGATCGACAATCAGCAGGTTCAGTTTTACGGCAATGATGTCGTATCTCACTAAAGGAAGCCCCGTCTATGTTGCGTACCATGTTGCAGGGTAAACTGCATCGCGTCACTGTCACTCAGGCAGATTTACACTATGAAGGCTCCTGCGCCATTGATCAGGACTTTATGGAAGCAGCTGGCATACTTGAGTACGAGGCTATTGATATTTATAACGTCAATAATGGCCAGAGATTTTCTACCTATGCCATCGCCGCAGAGCGCGGCTCACGTATTATTTCGGTAAATGGTGCAGCTGCACGCTGTGCCTGCGTCGGCGACTTGCTGATTATCTGTAGTTATGTGCAGGCCACTGATGAGCAGGCCCGTCAGTGGCAGCCTAAAATGGCTTATTTCGGAGAAGGTAACCAACTGCAACGCAAGGCTAAAGCCGTTCCGGTACAGATGGCATAAGCGGAGACCCCGGGGGCTATTGGTTGCTCCCGGGGCCTGTGATTAACTGCGCAGCCCTCTGCCACGTTGGATCAGCGTCCAGACTACCGCATAAAATACCGCGATAAATACCAGTAAAATAGCAATCGTCAGCCCCACCGGGACGTCATGAATGCCCAGAAAACCATAACGGAATCCACTGATCATATAGACAATCGGGTTCAGCTTAGAGATAACCTGCCATACCGGCGGTAATAATGACAGTGAATAAAATACTCCGCCAAGGTAAGTCAGTGGTGTCAGCACAAAGGTCGGGATCAGGCTGATATCATCAAAACTCCGCGCAAACACAGCATTCAGTAACCCTGCCAGCGAAAACAGTACTGAGGTCAGTACAATAGTTAACGCGACCATCGGCCAGAAGTAAACATGGAACGGCACAAAAAATAATGAAATGGCAGTCACCAAAATACCAACACATATTCCGCGCGCCACACCGCCGCCAACATAACCGGCAATAATAATATGGGTCGGTACCGGAGCGACCAGCAGCTCTTCAATATTCCGCTGAAATTTGGCACTGAAGAAAGAAGATGCCACGTTTGCGTAAGAATTGGTGATTACCGACATCATAATCAGCCCCGGCACAATAAATTGCATATAGCTAAAGCCATGCATATCACCGATCCGCGACCCAATCAGATTACCAAAAATAATAAAATACAACGTCATGGTGATGACTGGTGGCACCAGGGTCTGCACCCAGATACGCATAAAACGGTGGACCTCTTTCGCCCAGATGCTTTTAAGCGCCACCCAATATAAATGTGCCATTAGTTGTCCTCCGTTGTGCCATTCACCAGACTCACGAACAATTCTTCCAGACGGTTCGCTTTATTGCGCATACTCAGTACCGAAATCCCCTGTGCTGTCAGCTGGCTGAAAACCGAATTCAGCCCCTGCTCACGCATCACTTCAACTTCCAGGGTGGAGGTGTCAGTCAGGGTATAGGTAAACCCCTCCAGTACCGGCAGCGGGCTGTGTGGTGCAAGATCCAGAATAAAGGTTTCCGATTTTAGTTTGCCGAGCAAGTCTTTCATTGACGTATTTTCCACCAGCTCACCACGCTGAATAATACCGATATTTCGGCACAGCATTTCAGCTTCTTCCAGGTAGTGGGTGGTCAGAATAATGGTGGTGCCGTGAATATTCAGCTCTTTAAGAAAGACCCACATTGAACGCCGTAATTCAATATCGACCCCGGCAGTAGGTTCATCAAGAATGAGCAGTTTAGGTTCATGCATTAATGCTCTGGCAATCATTAAACGGCGTTTCATCCCGCCGGACAGCATTCTTGCCCGCTGGTCCCGCTTTTCCCATAAATCCAGCTGGCGGAGGTACTTTTCGGCCCGCACCAGTGCGTCTTTACGTTCCACCCCATAATAGCCTGCCTGGCTGACCACAATCTGCAGCACCGTTTCAAAGGGGTTAAAATTAAATTCCTGCGGTACCAGCCCCAGCTGGCGTTTCGCGTTAACCTTGTCACTGTCCAGGTCATGTCCGAAGACGCTGACCTGTCCGGACGTTTTATTCACCAGTGAACTGATAATACCAATGGTGGTGGATTTTCCGGCACCGTTAGGCCCCAGCAGGGCATAAAAATCCCCTGCTTTAACTTTTAAATCAAGCCCTTTCAGGGCCCTGACATTGTCACCATAGGTCTTGGTCAGTCCGGAAATTTCCAGTGCATAAGTCATACCTGCTCCATACCCGTCGTGAGGACGTGTTTAACGAGAATAATTGTGTGGTGAATATACCGGAGCCGTCCGGCAATCAAATGCCCGATACCGGAGATATCGTTATCAGTGGCCGGGCCATAAAGTTACCTGTATGGCTGAAAGCGGGTACGCTGGCCGGGTAAGGCTGAATTCAATATCACGGGGAAATAATGCTCAGAACCACGTCAGAGTGACAAGCATCCGCCAGTGCCTCCGGTCGCTCACAGCAGCGCGTTCTTCCGGCCTATGGAAATAGCTGCCGGTCAGGCCGAAAAATCCGGCGTTTCGGTGAAATTCGTCGTTAGTATAATTCAGGCCGTATCATGCGGCCTGAAAGATTGTGCTATTTAGTTAGCCGGGTTTATGGCTCAAGAATAACAACTTTACCGACATAAGGCAGATGGCGGTAACGTTGCGCATAGTCAATACCGTAACCGACCACAAATTCATCCGGAATAGTAAAACCGACATACTCGACGTCTACCTGCACTTCACGGCGTTCTGGTTTATCCAGCAGAGTACAAATTGCCAGTGATTTCGGCTCACGCAGCCGTAAAATTTCACGCACTTTACTCAGTGTGTTACCTGAATCGATAATATCTTCAACGATCAGGACATCTTTACCGCGGATATCTTCATCCAGATCTTTGATAATTTTAACGTCGCGGCTACTCGACATACCGCTGCCATAACTTGACGCGGTAATAAAATCGACTTCGTGAGATACCTCGATAGCCCTGCACAGATCAGCCATAAACATAAATGATCCACGTAACAGCCCTACCAGCACAATATCATTGCCGCGGTCACGGTAATCTGCGGTAATTTGCTGCCCCAGCGCGGCAATGCGCTGTTTAATTTCCTGTTCGGAAATCATCACTTCTACAGTGTGTTTCATAATATATCTCACTGATTTTACTCAGCTAAACCTCATTAATGGCCGGAATTAATACAGTAATACTCCTGCGTTAGGCTGTGGATTATCGCACAGAAAAAGGCCCGCACGATAGACCGACAGCCGATTAACCCCGGAATTCGGCTGTCAGCCCGTAGTGCGGGCCTGTTTACTGACGGATTAACTGCCGCTGACGGTAAAACTCAGCATCATGCCGGTATCTTCATGTTCCAGCAAATGACAGTGCGCCATATAAGGCTGTTCTTTGCTCGCCGTTCGCGGGAAATTCACCAGTATTTCGCTAACGCCGTTTTCCACTTTAACGATATCTTTCCAGCCACGCCGGTGGGCAGCTACCGGCTTGCCGTTCTCCGATAAAATACGGAACTGGGTTCCGTGTACATGGAACGGATGCAACATGGTGTCATCTTCACCACTGATCCGCCATATTTCACTGGTTTGTAACGGCACATCAAAGGAGATCTCATGCATATCAAAAGCTTTACCGTTGATTTTATTCCCCTGACGGAAATCATAGTCCGAAGTATGCGGCTCTGCCGCCATGCCCGTCATATGCATACTGTGGCCTGCTGGCATCTGGGTTACCGACATCCCTTCTGCGGGCATCGGGGAATTATTCATGGCCATACCGGACATGGCTGAATCATGCATTCCGGGCATTGATTTTTGGCCGTAGCGTTTCATCAGTGCCGCCATTCCCAGTTCGTCCAGTTGTTTATCCATTGATAACTTCAGCGTTCTTTTATTCAGTGTATCAAGCTGAGACTGTGCAGGCAGGGCCGGCAGGGTGGCCAGCTGGTCAGGGAGCGTGCTGCTGCCAGCAACACGTAATGGCAGAATATTGACCAGCGGTAACGGCTGATCAAAAGGTGACAGCGTCATAGCCATCTGTTCAACCGGTAACGTAACAAAGTCAAACGGCTTACCATCACTGGTATCAACCATCACTTCAAAACGTTCTCCCGGAATCATCTCCAGAGACTCGACTTTCACCGGTTCCGTTAATAAACCGCCATCACTGGCAATAATATACAGCGGTCGTTTGTCACTGCTGGTGATCATCAGGCTGCGGGCATTACAGCCGTTAAGCATCCTGAAACGCAGCCAGCCATTCGGTACGGCATGCTGCGGGTAACTGACACCATTGGTCAGCATAATATCGCCAAACCAGCCAACCGCAGCCCGCATAATATCCAGCTGATAATCTATCTCTGAACCATCAGCCGTCAGCCGCTTGTCCTGGAACACCAGCGGAATATCATCGACGCCCCACTCTATCGGTAATCGGAGTTTATCAATCTCGTTATCATCGATAATCACCAGCCCTGCCAGCCCTTTCGCCACCTGATATCCGGTCTGACCATGAAGATGCGGATGAAACCAGCAGGTTGCAGCATTCTGATCCGGAGTAAAGGTCACCTGTCGCCGTCCGCCGGCGGTGATCACCCCATGGGGTCCACCGTCTACATCGCCTTCCACTTTCAGCCCATGCCAGTGCAGAGTGGTTGCCATGGGTAAGGTATTATTAATATCAACGGTAACCTCCTGACGACGTTGCAGGCGCAGGGCCGGCCCCAGTAAACTGCCATTATATCCCCAGGTTGGAACTGTTTTTCCCTGCCATTGGCTGGTACCGGCCATTGCCGTCAGCCTTATCCGCTGACGAATATCCGGTGTTAACACCGGCGGGACAGGAAGCAATGGCCGGGGAGCGGCCATCAGAGAACGGTTCCAGATCGGCAGTAATCCGGCGGCCGTCAACGCGGTAGTAAGTTTCAGAAAGTCGCGACGCTGCATACGAATGGCCCTTAGACAGAAATGTGATTTGCTAAGCTTAAACCCTACCCCAGACGGAAGGTCAAGGGCCCGATCCTTGCGAAAAAGTCAAAACTGTCGTCATCCTGAGGACAACTATGCTAACGTTCATCACATCACAGAGATCAGAGAACCCCCATGAGTAAAATTATCAGGTTCCTGCTGCTTTCCGCTTTGCTGGGAGCATCCGGTACAAGTTTCGCACTTGATGAATCACAGGCAGAAGATATGGCCGATTTAACGGCGGTATTTATCTACCTGAAAAATGATTGTGGTTATCAGGATATCCCCGATACACAGATCCGCAACGCCCTTATTTTTTTCGCCCGCCAGAATCACTGGGACTTAAGCAATTATGATCTGATGAATATGCAACAACGGGGAGAGTCCAGCTATCAGGATCTGAGTGGCATCGCCGTCCCTACCGCCAAAAAGTGTCGCTCGCTGGCCGATAAATCCTTAAGTTTACTGGCGTATGTAAACAGATAATTTCAGTTTACGGTTTCTGCCGTGCATCCCCCCCCTGACTTCGCTATGATAGCCTGCTTATTTTCTTCGTAACGCAGCACTGAGGGTAATAGCATGTCTCAGCATGAGAAGTGGCATGAAACACTGCATGATGGTTTCGGGCAATACTTCACCATTGATAAAGAATTATACCGGGAAAAAACCGAACACCAGGACCTGGTAATTTTTGAAAACAGTGCTTTTGGCCGTGTAATGGCTCTGGATGGAGTGGTACAGACCACAGAACGGGATGAGTTCATCTACCATGAAATGCTCACCCATGTTCCGCTTTTTGCCCATGGTGATGCCCGGAGTGTATTAATCATCGGTGGCGGTGACGGTGGTATGCTGCGTGAGGTGGCACGTCATCCCGGTGTGGAAAAAATTACGATGGTGGAAATTGATGCCGGCGTAGTTACTTTCTGTCGCCAGTACCTGCCGGAACACAGTGCCGGGGCTTATGATGATCCGCGTTTTACTCTGGTCATAGACGATGGTGTCAATTTCGTCAGCCAGACCGACCAGAAATTTGATGTCATTATTTCTGATTGTACCGATCCTATCGGTCCCGGCGAAAGCCTGTTTACTTCAGACTTCTATGCCGGTTGTAAACGCTGCCTGAATGATGACGGTGTCTTTGTCGCTCAGAATGGTGTCTGCTTCCTGCAACAGGATGAAGCAATTAACAGCTATCAGCGCCTGAGCCCCTACTTTTCCGATGTGACCTTTTATCAGGCAGCAGTACCGACCTATTATGGCGGAATAATGACTTTCGCGTGGGCCAGTAACAATGCCTCTCTGCGTAAAACAGATATCGACACTCTGACATCCCGGGTCTCTCATACCGAACTCGTCTGCCGTTATTATAATCCGGAAATTCATTTAGCGAGTTTCGCACTACCCCAATATTTACTGAATGCGCTGGTAACTAAATAACCCTGCATTCCCTGAAGGAGGTGAACTAAATTGCAAAAGCTGAAACTACATGGCTTCAACAACCTGACGAAAAGCCTGAGTTTTTGTATCTACGATATTTGCTATGCGAATTCAAAAGAAGAACGTGACGGCTATATTGCTTATATTGATGAACAATATAATGCCAATCGCCTGACTGAAATACTGAGCGAAACCTGTTCAATTATCGGTGCCAATATTCTGAATATTGCCCGTCAGGATTATGAACCTCAGGGTGCCAGCGTCACCATTCTGGTCAGTGAAGAACCGGTTAACCCCGAAGATATTGATACATCAGAACATCCGGGACCGCTGCCCGATGCCATTGTTGCGCACCTGGATAAAAGCCATATTTGCGTTCATACCTATCCGGAAAGCCATCCTGAAGGCGGGCTCTGTACTTTCCGTGCCGATATTGAAGTCTCGACCTGCGGGGTTATCTCCCCCCTGAAAGCACTTAATTATCTGATCCACCAACTGGAATCTGACATTGTCACTATTGATTATCGTGTCAGAGGGTTTACCCGCGATGTTAAGGGACTCAAACATTTTATCGACCATGAGATCAATTCTATTCAGAATTTTATGTCAGATGATATGAAATCAATGTACGACATGGTGGATGTAAATGTTTATCAGGAGAATATTTTTCACACTAAAATGATGCTGAAAGAATTCGATCTGAAGCACTATTTGTTTAATACCAGACCGGATGATCTGACCGCTCAGGAACATCAGCGGATCACTGACTTACTGTGGAAAGAAATGCGCGAAATTTACTACGGCCGTAATATTCCTGCTGTTAGCCAAAAATAAGTGCACGCGGACCGGTGAACAAGGCCGGTCCGGTATCTTTACACGGCAGACCTTTTCAGGAGGTGATGGCAAACTTCTGGTAGGCATCCATCAATTGAAAAAAATCTTCCAGTCCGCAGAACGCCAGTGATTCCTGATCGTAATACGCCATGCCTTCTTCTAATTCATCCGTGTCAAATGACAGGATGTTTGCCCCGATCATCACTTCTTCAGCATCCACCCACAGGCTGTATTCTTTACCTGTTTTATGCCATTGGTTCTCAGTACCTTTAAGAGACAATGCCGCTGCGCGCACTTCATCCAGTAACGCGAGATTCCCCTGAACCTCTTCATTAAACCAATGGCCTACGGCTTCATGGTCCATCGACATCCGGACGATGACGCCGCCGGTGACATCATTCACAAACTGGTATTCCACATCTGACTCCTTACTGCACCAGTCACAATATTCTGCGGTGCATATTCCCCCGTAGTGTAGCGAAATTACCGTCCGGCGGACACTCCGGCCTGACCTGTCGGGGAGATGGAAAGATATGACAGTATCCTGCCCCCGGTAAGGATAAAAAAAAGCACCGCGCAAGCGGTGCTTTTTCGTATGTCAGTGGCCGTTTTTCGTCACATCAGACTGCGCTCTGGAAAATAACGCCGTCGGCTTTTTCCGTATACTGACTCAGACGGTCAAAGTTCAGATAACGGTAGGTATCACTGGCCGTTTGATCCACCTGCGCCATATAGTGCTGGTACTCTTCCGGGGAAGGCAGTTTGCCCAGTAACGATGAGATGGCTGCCAGTTCTGCTGAGGCCAGGTAAACATTTGCACCATTCCCCAGCCGGTTAGGGAAGTTACGGGTTGAGGTAGAGACCACTGTCGCCCCATCAGCCACCCTCGCCTGGTTTCCCATACATAGTGAACATCCCGGGATTTCCACACGGGCACCACTTTTCCCAAAGATACTGTAGTACCCTTCTTCGGTCAGTTGCGCAGCATCCATTTTGGTCGGCGGAGCCACCCACAGCCGGGTGGGCATCTGGCCTTTCTGACTGTCCAGCAATTTACCTGCAGCCCTGAAGTGACCAATATTTGTCATGCAGGAACCAATAAAGACTTCATCAATTTTTGTGCCCTGCACGTCTGATAATAAGCGGGCATCATCAGGATCGTTCGGTGCGCAGAGGATCGGCTGGGTGATCTCATTCAGATCGATATCAATAACGGCAGCATATTCTGCGTCTGTATCAGCTTCCAGTAACTGCGGGTCCGCCAGCCATTTTTCCATTCCCTGAATACGGCGTTCGATAGTACGGCGGTCACCGTAACCTTCAGCAATCATCCATTTCAGCAGCACAATATTTGAATTCAGGTACTCAATAATCGGCGCTTTATCCAGTTTAATGGTGCATCCCGCAGCTGAACGTTCTGCTGATGCATCTGACAACTCAAATGCCTGCTCGGCTTTCAGATCCGGCAGACCTTCTATCTCCAGTATCCGGCCGGAGAAAATATTTTTCTTCCCTTTTTTCTCAACAGTCAGCAGTCCCTGTCTGATGGCATATAACGGGATAGCATGGACCAGATCACGCAGAGTGATGCCCGGCTGCATTTTTCCGCTAAAACGGACTAATACCGACTCAGGCATATCCAGTGGCATAACCCCTGTTGCAGCCGCAAAAGCGACCAGCCCGGAACCGGCAGGGAAAGAAATACCAATCGGGAATCGGGTATGAGAATCACCGCCAGTCCCGACAGTATCCGGCAATAACATCCGGTTTAGCCAGCTATGTATAATCCCGTCCCCCGGACGCAGTGAAACCCCGCCGCGGTTCATAATAAAGTCCGGCAATGAATGCTGCATCGCAACGTCAACCGGTTTCGGGTACGCTGCCGTATGGCAAAATGACTGCATCACCAGGTCGGCGGAGAAGCCCAGACAGGCAAGATCTTTCAGCTCATCACGGGTCATCGGGCCAGTAGTATCCTGGGACCCGACCGAGGTCATTTTAGGCTCGCAATATTCACCCGGACGGATCCCGGTAACGCCACAGGCACGACCAACCATTTTCTGGGCCAGCGAGAAACCCCGGCTGCTTTTCTCAACATCCTTCGCCTTGCGGAATACATCACTGTGTGGCAGCCCAAGAGATTCACGGGCACGCGCAGTCAGACCACGCCCGATAATCAGCGGGATCCGGCCGCCGGCACGGACTTCATCCAGCAATACTTCTGTTTTCAGTGAAAAGGTATCCAGTAATTGATCGTTGTCATGACGACGGACTTCACCCTTATACGGATAAACATCAATGACATCGCCCATATTCAGCTTACTGACATCCAGTTCGATCGGTAATGCCCCCGCATCTTCCATCGTATTAAAGAAGATCGGCGCAATTTTACCGCCCAATACCAGACCCCCGCCTTTTTTATTCGGCACATAGGGAATATCTTCCCCCATAAACCACAATACCGAGTTGGTGGCCGATTTACGCGAAGAACCGGTACCGACAACATCCCCCGTATATACCAGCGGAAAGCCTTTGTTTTGCAACGCTTCGATTTGTTTAATCGGTCCGAGAGTGCCGGCATCATCGGGTTCAATACCTTCACGGGGGATCTTCAGCATCGCCAGCGCATGCAGCGGAATATCCGGTCGTGACCAGGCATCCGGGGCCGGGGACAGATCATCCGTATTCGTTTCACCGGTAACTTTAAACACGGTCAGGGTAATTTTTTCTGCCAGCTGCGGGCGGGAAAGATACCATTCAGCATCGGCCCAGGATTTCATGACCTGTTGTGCATAACGGTTACCCGCTTTGGCTTTTTCTTCCACATCATAGAAACTGTCAAACATCAGCAGGGTATGAGAGAGGGCTTTTGCGGCACCGGCGGCCAGCTTGTCGTCATCCAGCGCATCAATCAGCGGGTGAATGTTATATCCGCCCTGCATCGTCCCGAGCAATTCGACCGCTTTTTGCGGGGTGATCAGCGGAGAAACCGCTTCACCTTTGGTAATTGCGGCCAGAAAACCGGCTTTTACGTAAGCGGCTTCATCAACCCCTGGCGGCACCCGATTTATTAATAAGTCTGTAAGAAATTCTTCCTCGCCCTTTGGCGGAATTTTAAGC
Organism: Tatumella sp. JGM130; assembly: GCF_018257525.1. Taxonomy (NCBI): domain Bacteria; kingdom Pseudomonadati; phylum Pseudomonadota; class Gammaproteobacteria; order Enterobacterales; family Erwiniaceae; genus Tatumella; species Tatumella sp. JGM130. The sequence continues at coordinate 70,611 of NZ_JAERJS010000015.1, forward strand.
AGTTCAACCAGTGCCGCCATTTGGGTTGCGTCTAAGGGTTTTGGAACAATTCCCTGGGCAGCACGTTCGGCAACGTGCTTACGGTATTCTTCTAGCACGACGTTCTCCTCACTCACATTGTTTGACTTCCGGGCGCCGGGATCACCACTTAAAATTTTATCTGTGCAGGGTAACGGTGTCCGGTTCCGCTTCGGCAGCATATCAGTATCGCGGACAGTTGTTAATCTGTTTACAAAAAATCAACATCTATCTGCCGCAGTGATATTGCTATTTTTTTATATAATTGTCTGATAAATAAATACATTAAAACAAAGCCCTGCACCACTACTGAAACATAATCACAAAATATAACCACACGGGTCACTCTCCGTATAAGGCCCTGCGGCCCGCACAGCGGATAAAATTTACGCTGGTTGACCCGTGGTTTAAGTTACAGGTTTACCGGTAATAATAAAAACCTTATATTTTGCCCGTCTTTATTTACAGGAATATCCCTTGAACAGTTACCGAATAAACAAGGGCAGATAGTTGTTTGTCTGCCTCCCTGGCAGACAGCGAGCAATACGCCCCGCCTGTCCCACTTTTTCTCAGACGAGGTTATCCCCAATGATTACCCACACCCTTTTTCCCCCGGGTATATTCCGTATACACCAGCCAGCATAATTTTTTGTACCACAGCACTGCCCTTTAGTACCACCCATCAAGGAGCCAACAATGGATGATGACCCGACGAGGCAACGTTATACGCGTTGCAGGGGTATTCCCGCCTGATCCCCGAAAAATCTGCAACGCATCTCAACGACTGACTGCCCTCTGCCGCTGTGAAGCGTGCCCTGGCAGCAACCAAACGGACATAAAGAGATGACTCAGATTATAAATTCCGCTCTGCCAGTGCAGGGGAAAAAACAACTGGCAATACAAAATGACTGGCTGATTGCCCGCCATATTGCCACCAGTACCGAAGCAACCCTGCAATCCCTGGCTGCCACTACAGAAGGATTAGATGAACAGCAGGTCGCGGCCCGTCAGTCGCAGTTTGGCCCGAACGAAATTGCGGTAAAAAAAGCACCTCCGGCGTTACTGCAATGGCTGCTGGCGTTTAATAACCCGTTTATCTATGTGTTGCTGGCGTTAACCGCTGTCAGCTTTATCACTGACTACTGGATCCCGCGTAGTGCAGGAGAAGAAACCGATCTTACCAGTGTAACTATCATGGGCTGTATGATCCTGTTCAGTACTCTGCTGCGCTTTATCCAGGAATTCCGTACCAACAAAGCCGCTGAAGCACTGAACTCTCTTGTCGAAGTCACCGTGACCGTACGCCGTCAGGATCAACATCATCAGCCGGTACTCCTCAAAATACCGCGTCATCTGCTGGTACCCGGCGATATTGTCTTGCTCAGTGCCGGTGACATTATTCCTGCTGACTTGCGCTTACTGGAAACCAACTCTCTGCAACTGAATCAGTCATCGCTGACCGGAGAAACCTTACCGGTAGAAAAACATGCCCGGCCAGAAGCCGCAGAGATGCCGGAAGTTATCAGCGAAAATATCGTGCTGCATCAGCCCGCTATCGCACTAATGAGTACCAGTGTACTGAGTGGTTCAGCGACGGCCGTGGTTGTCGCTATCGGTGAACAGACCTGGTTTGGTTCGCTGGCGGGTAAAGTTGCCGGTGCAGCTCCCAAAACTTCTTTTGATAAAGGAGTGAACAGTGTCAGCTGGTTACTGATCCGCTTTATGGTACTGATGGTGCCGATCGTTTTCCTGATCAATGGTTTTACCAAGGGCGAATGGACCGAAGCCCTGTTCTTCTCACTGGCGGTGGCCGTCGGGCTGACTCCTGAAATGTTACCGATGATAGTCAGCACCAACCTGGCAAAAGGTGCCATGGCGCTGGCTGCCAGAAAAGTGGTGGTTAAACGCATCAATGCTATTCAGAACCTCGGGGCGATGAATATTCTGTGTACGGATAAAACCGGTACCCTTACTGACGATAATATCGTGCTGGAGCAAGCTCTGACTCCTGACGGTGAAGAAAATTTACAGATCGCGGAAATGGCCTGGCTGAATAGTCATTTTCAGCAAGGAATTGACAACCCGATGGACCGGGCTGTCTGTCAGTTTGCTGGGCAGCAGGGAATATCCCGCCGGTTGATGCATATCAGAAAAGCAGATGAGCTGCCTTTCGACTTCACCCGCCGCTGCCTGTCAGTCTCTGTTTATGATGACCATGGTCGTCAGCAGTTGATCAGCAAAGGGGCCAGTGAAGAAATGCTGGCCCGTTGTCTGAACGTTCAGACCGGTGGGAAAGAGCAACTGCTGACCCCGGCACTGCGCCAGCAGTTCCGGGACCGGATTGCCGCCTATAACCGTCAGGGATATCGGGTATTACTCCTCGGAAGTAAAACCCTGGATGCCGAACATTCATTACGCCGCCTGAATGATAAAGACGAACAGGATTTAACTCTGTGTGGTGTACTGTTATTCCTTGATCCGGTAAAACAAGGGGCCGACCTGGCTTTACGGTCACTGAAAGACCATGGCGTTGACGTGAAAGTACTGACCGGGGATAACGCTGAGGTGACCGAAAAAATCTGCCGTGATTTAGGCCTGTCAGCCGGAACCCCGTTACAGGGCCCGGAGATTGCCGCCATGGATGACCACAGTCTGCAACAGAAACTGGCCAGCCATACGATTTTTGCCCGGCTGACACCAACCGATAAAACCCGTATCGTCACCCTGTTACAGCAATCAGGGCATACTGTCGGTTTTCTTGGTGATGGCATCAATGATGCTGCTGCCTTGCATGCGGCTGATGTCGGTATTTCGGTAGAGAATGCAACACAAATAGCCCAGAGTGCAGCGGACATCATTTTGCTGGAGAAGGATCTTCAGGTACTGGAGCAAGGGGTCAGAATTGGCCGCCAGACCTTCGGCAATATCATCAAATACCTGAATATCACTGCCAGTTCTAATTTCGGCAACGTATTTTCGGTATTAATCGCCAGTGCTTTTATCCCCTTTATGCCGATGCTGGCAATACAGTTACTGCTGCAAAACCTGATTTATGATATCTCACAAATGCTGCTACCGTGGGACCGGATGGATGAAGAGTTCGTTGCTAAACCACGCCAATGGGATGCCGGGAACATCGGCCGGTTTATGCTGTTTATGGGACCCGTCTCCTCCGTGTTCGATGTCGCAACCTTCGCTGTGATGTGGCATATATTTGCTGCCCACAGCAGCGAAACACAATCATTGTTCCAGTCTGGCTGGTTTGTCGAAGGCTTATTATCACAAACACTGGTGGTTCATATGCTCCGGACACGAAAAATTCCGTTTATTCAGAGTTGTGCCCGCTGGCCGGTATTGCTCAGTACTCTGGTCGTGGTGATTATCGGGATTGCATTACCTTATTCGCCGCTGGCCGCAAACTTCCACTTACAGGCATTACCACTGGCCTATTTCCCGTGGCTGATCCTGATCCTTGCCGGTTACTGTTTACTGAGCCAGGTGATGAAACAGCTGTATTGCCGTCGTTTCGGTCAATGGTTTTAGCCCCGGCAGAACCGGGCTCCGGAAACAAAAAAAACGGCTCCACCGGAGCCGTTTCTGACATATGTTATACAGTTACTTTTTGCCGGCTTTCGGATTAGGCAGGTCAGTGATACTGCCTTCATAAACCTCTGCCGCCAGGCCTACAGACTCGTGCAATGTAGGGTGTGCATGGATAGTTAACGCAATATCTTCAGCATCACAACCCATTTCGATCGCCAGTCCGATTTCGCCTAACAATTCACCGCCATTTGTCCCGACAATCGCTCCGCCGATAACCCTATGAGATTCTTTATCGAAAATCAGTTTAGTCATGCCGTCGGCACAGTCGGAAGCAATTGCACGTCCCGACGCTGCCCATGGGAAGACAGAAACTTCATAGCTGATGCCTTTCTCTTTGGCTTCTTTTTCAGTCAGCCCCACCCAGGCAACTTCCGGCTCCGTATAGGCAATTGACGGAATCACTTTCGGATCAAAATAGTGTTTTTTACCGGAAATAACTTCTGCGGCCACATGCCCTTCGTGTACCCCTTTATGGGCCAGCATTGGCTGTCCGACAATATCACCGATAGCAAAGATATGCGGCACATTGGTGCGCATTTGCTTATCCACCTGAATAAAGCCGCGCTCATCGACTTCAACGCCCGCCTGACCGGCATCAAGGTTTTTACCGTTAGGCACTCGGCCGATCGCTACCAGTACAGCATCATAACGCTGCGGCTCTGCCGGGGCATTTTTGCCTTCCATTGAGACGTAGATCCCGTCCTCTTTGGCTTCAACCTGAGTTACTTTGGTTTCCAGCATCAGTCTGAACTGCTTACTGATGCGTTTCGTGAAGACTCTGACCACATCTTTATCTGCTGCCGGGATAACCTGATCAAACATTTCGACAACATCAATCTGAGAACCCAGGGCATGATACACGGTTCCCATTTCCAGACCGATAATTCCTCCGCCCATCACCAGCAGGCGTTCAGGGACGGTTTTCAGTTCCAGTGCATCCGTAGAGTCCCAGACTCTTGGATCATCATGAGGAATAAATGGCAGTTTTACCGGACGTGAACCCGCAGCAATAATCGCATTATCAAAATTAACCGTGGTCGCGCCGTTTTCACCTTCGACCAGCAGGGTATTCGCACCGGTGAATTTACCGATACCATTGACCACAGTCACTTTACGGCCTTTTGCCATACCAGCTAATCCGCCGGTCAGCTGATTAATCACTTTCTCTTTCCAGGTACGGACTTTATCAATATCGGTTTTTGGCTGTCCGAAGACAATCCCGTGAGCTTCCAGTGCCTTCGCTTCTTCGATGACTTTAGCAACATGCAACAATGCTTTGGAAGGGATACAACCGACATTAAGACATACACCGCCCAGGGTGCTGTAGCGTTCAACCAGAACGGTTTCTAATCCTAAATCGGCGCAGCGGAAAGCCGCAGAGTACCCTGCAGGGCCTGCGCCAAGTACCACGACCTGGGTTTTAATCTCTGTACTCATCATGACCTCTTATTTGACTATCCGGCGGTCCGACGTCAGTTGTTATCAGTGATAACGTCCAGCTAGCCACCGGGACGCATTTAGCGCAAGAGTTTACAGAATTGTTAACAAACTGCAAACAGCTTTATCTGAACTGACCGGCGCCTTTTCCTGCGCCGGGAAACCGCTGCCGGACAGGGCTGCCAACGCCGAAAAGGGACCTGTCACTGTCTTTATATACCAATAAGGCCGGTGTTCACCGGCCTTATCTGCCCTGCATTACATTACCAGGCGACGAATATCTGACAGTACCTGATTAATATAAGTAATGAAGCGTGCACCGTCTGCACCATCAATGACCCGGTGGTCAAAAGATAACGACAGTGGCAGCATCAGACGCGGAGTAAACTCTTTACCATTCCATACAGGTTTCATCGCGGACTTAGAAACACCAAGGATAGCCACTTCAGGCGCGTTAACTATCGGAGTGAACGAGGTAGTACCCAGTCCGCCAAGGCTGGAGATGGTAAAGCATCCGCCCTGCATATCACCGGAGGTCAGTTTTCCGCCACGGGCCTTTTGGGATATCTCCATAAGTTCACGGGATAACTCAAGAATGCCTTTTTTGTTCACATCACGGAATACCGGGACCACCAGTCCGTTAGGTGTATCAACGGCTACCCCGATATTAATATATTTCTTCAGGGTTAAACGTTGCGCATCTTCAGAAATTGAACTGTTAAACCGCGGGAAAGCTTCCAGCGCTTTAGCAACCGCTTTCATAATAAACACAACCGGAGTGATTTTGACCTCCAGTTTTTGTTTCCCGGCGTCCGCATTCTGCTGCTTGCGGAACGCTTCCAGTTCTGTGATATCTGCTTCGTCGAAGTGTGTCACATGCGGGATCATCATCCAGTTACGGCTCAGGTTAGCCCCCGAAAGCTTCTGGATGCGTCCCAGTTCAACTTCTTCGATATCACCAAATTTGCTGAAATCGACTTTTGGCCATGGCAGCATACCGCTGATCCCGCCAGCGGCAGGTGACTCGGCACGCTTCACCGCTTCTTTTACATAGGCCTGAACGTCTTCACGCAGAATACGTTGCTTACGGCCGGTCCCTTTGACTTTCGCCAGGTTAACCCCGAATTCCCGCGCAAGACGACGGATCACCGGAGTCGCATGCACATAGGCATCATTTTCTGCGAAGTCGCCCGCTGCTGCCGGCGGTGCCGTTTTCACCGGTGCCGGTGCTGGCGCGGTTGCCGGTGCAGCAGGCGAAGCTTCGGCCGCTGCCGCGGCTGGCTGCGGCGCATTGTTAGTACCGGCAACGTCAAATACCATGATTAATGACCCGGTACTGACTTTATCACCGGTGGCAATCCGGATTTCTTTAACTGTTCCGGCAAAAGGCGCAGGGACTTCCATTGACGCTTTGTCGCCTTCAACGGTTATCAGTGATTGCTCAGTTTCAACCTTGTCACCGACTTTGACCATAATTTCAGTGACTTCAACTTCGTCGCCACCAATATCAGGGACATTCACTTCTTTCGCCTGCATTGCGGCAGAAGCCGGAGCGCTTTCAGCCTGTGGTGCCGGAGCATCTGCGGGTGCAGGTGACTGTTGTGAATCTGCCGTGTCAAAGATCATGATCAGTGATCCGGTGGCAACTTTGTCACCGATATTCACTCTGATTTCTTTAATCACACCCGCCTGTGGTGACGGCACCTCCATCGATGCCTTGTCCCCTTCTACCGTGATAAGGGACTGTTCTGTCTCAACCTTATCACCCACTTTCACCAGAATCTCGGTGACTTCAACTTCATCGGAACCGATATCCGGTACGTTGATTTCGATAGACATCAATAATTACCTCTTATGCCAGACGCGGGTTGACTTTATCTGCATGGATATCGAATTTGCGGATAGCTTCAGCCACCACATTTTTATCAATTTCACCACGTTTAGCCAGTTCACCCAGAGCAGCCACCACCACATAAGAAGCATCCACTTCAAAATGATGACGCAGATTTTCGCGGCTGTCGGAGCGGCCAAATCCGTCGGTCCCCAGCACTCGATAATCACTGGCAGGGATATAGTTACGTACCTGCTCTGCAAACAGTTTCATATAATCGGTGGACGCCACCGCCGGCGCATCATCCATTACCTGTGCAATATAAGGCACACGCGGTGTTTCGGTCGGATGCAGCATATTCCAGCGTTCACAATCCTGTCCGTCACGGGCCAGTTCGGTGAAGGAAGTCACACTGTAGATATCAGAGCCTACACCGTAGTCTTTGGCCAGAATTTCTGCTGCTTCACGAACATGACGCAGGATGGAACCTGATCCCAGCAACTGAACTTTACCTTTACTGCCTGCAACTGTATCCAGCTTATAAATACCTTTACGGATACCCTCTTCGGCACCTGCCGGCATCGCTGGCATATGGTAGTTTTCGTTCAGGGTCGTGATGTAGTAGTAGACATTTTCCTGAGCGTCACCGTACATCCGCTCCAGACCGTCATGCATAATCACGGCCACTTCATAAGCATATGCCGGGTCATACGAAATACAGTTAGGGATAGTCAGAGACTGAATATGACTGTGGCCATCTTCATGCTGCAGACCTTCACCGTTCAGTGTTGTACGGCCTGATGTTCCGCCCACCAGGAACCCGCGGGCCTGCTGATCGCCGGCAGCCCAGCATAAATCGCCGATACGCTGGAAACCAAACATTGAGTAGTAGATGTAGAACGGGATCATTGGCAGGTTGTTGGTGCTGTACGATGTTGCAGCCGCCAGCCAGGACGCCCCGGCACCCAGTTCGTTAATCCCTTCCTGCAGGATCTGACCTTTCTCGTCTTCTTTATAGTACGCGACCTGCTCACGATCCTGAGGGGTATATTGCTGACCGTTCGGGCTATAGATACCGATCTGCCGGAACAGTCCTTCCATACCAAAGGTACGGGCTTCATCGGCAAGAATAGGTACCAGACGATCTTTGATCGAAGGATTTTTCAGCATCACATTCAGTGCACGCACGAAAGCGATGGTGGTAGAGATTTCTTTATTCTGTTCTTCCAGCAAGGATTTAAATTCGTCCAGAGCAGGAATAGCCAGCTTCTCAGAGAATTTCTCCTGACGACTCGGCAGATATCCGCCCAGTTTTTCGCGCTGACCATGCAGATAGTTATATTCTTCAGAACCTTCCTCGAAGGTAATGTACGGCAGGCTTTCGATATTCTCATCACTGACAGGGACATTAAAACGATCACGGATATAGCGTACGCCATCCATATTCATCTTTTTCACCTGGTGAGCAATATTCTTACCTTCCGCCGTTTCACCCATACCGTAGCCTTTCACAGTATGCGCCAGAATAACCACCGGTTTGCCCTGAGTGTCCTGTGCTTTTTTCAGTGCCGCATAGACTTTTTTCGGGTCATGACCACCACGGTTCAGAGACCAGATCTCATCATCGGTCATATCTTTGACTAACTCAGCCGTTTCCGGATATTTACCAAAGAAATGTTCACGGACATACGCGCCGTTCTTCGATTTAAAGGTCTGATAATCGCCATCCACGGTTTCGTTCATTAGCTGGATCAGCTTACCACTGGTATCTTTACGCAGCAGTTCATCCCAGCGATCGCCCCAGATGACTTTAATCACTTCCCAGCCGGCTCCGGCAAAAATACCGTCCAGCTCATTAATGATTTTACCGTTACCTGTCACCGGACCATCCAGTCGCTGCAGGTTACAGTTAATGATAAAGACCAGATTATCCAGTTTTTCACGGGTCGCAATGGTAATGGCCCCTTTGGATTCCGGCTCATCCATTTCACCATCACCAAGGAAGGCATACACCGTCTGCGCTGATGTCTTTTTCAGCCCGCGATGTTCCAGATATTTCAGGAATTTAGCCTGATAGATCGCAGCCAGTGGCCCCAGCCCCATAGAGACGGTCGGGAACTGCCAGAAATCCGGCATCAGTTTCGGGTGTGGATAGGAAGATAATCCCTTGCCATGTACTTCCTGACGGAAGTTATTCATCTGCTCTTCGGTCAGACGACCTTCCAGGAACGCACGGGAGTAAATTCCCGGAGAAATATGTCCCTGGAAATACACCAGGTCGCCACCATCCTGTGCCGTACGGGCACGGAAAAAGTGGTTAAAACACACTTCGTAGATAGTTGCCGAAGACTGGAAAGACGACATATGTCCGCCCAGTTCCAAATCTTTTTTGGAAGCACGTAATACGGCCATAATAGCATTCCAGCGAATGGCTGAACGAATGCGTCGCTCCAGTGACTGATTCCCCGGGTATTCCGGTTCATCTTCAACAGCAATAGTATTGACATAGTTGTGTGCCGTTACTCCGGCTGCAACATTCACACCACCTTTGCGTGCAGCATCCAGTACCTGATCAATTAAGTACTGAGCGCGTTCAACACCTTCTTCACGGATGACCGATTCGAGCGCCTGTAGCCAGTCGCGGGTTTCAATCGGATCCACGTCATTAGGTAAACGTTCTGACATGGGGTTATTCCTTATCTGTGTCTATTACGTTGATTTTTAATAAGGTTATCTGTAACGGCCGTCTTTCAGGGTACAGAACCGCGATAACCCTATCTTTATTGCACACCTCAATGTGCCTAATCCTTGCGTTGCTGGAGACGCCTTAATGAACGTTCCCGCCGGCTTTGCTCCCGGCTTCTGTCCAGCAATATTTCCTCAATAAACGCCAGGTGTGAGTGTGATTCTTCACGGGCTTTTTCCGGCTCTCGTGCAATAATCGCCTCAAATATTCTGGCGCGGTGCCCGCTCACTTTCGCCAGCATATCGCGGCGTAAGTAGAGGATTTCAAAATTTTGCCGGACATTTTGCTCAAGTAACGGCCCCATCGCACGTACCAGATGGAGTAATACCGCATTATGGGCGGCTTCAGTGACCGTTATTTGATATTTAATGACAGCATCGGCTTCAGCATCCAGATTCCCGCTATCCTGTGCCTGACGGATACGGAGATAGTATTCACGAATGCGCAGTAAGTCTTCTTCGGTCCCGCGTAATGCTGCATAATACGCAGCGATCCCTTCCAGCGCATGGCGCGTTTCCAGCAGATCAAAGCGGGATTCAGAAGAGTTTGCCAGTAAACCGACCAGCGGATCGCTTACACTGTGCCAGAGGTCACTTTGCACAAAGGTTCCTCCGCCCTGACGACGTAGCAACAGGCCTCTGGCCTCAAGACGCAGAATAGCCTCACGTACCGAGGGACGCGACACTTCAAATTGGCGGGCCAGTTCACGCTCCGGGGGGAGTTGCTCTCCCGGACACAGGGAACCTTCCATAATAAGCGATTCCAGCTGCTGTTCAATCACATCAGACAGCTTAGGTTGTCGGATTTTGTTATATGCCATCACAGATGATTTTTATCTTCCTGACCGGGTTCCGGATAATTGGTATTACCAATTGACAGAATATGGCGGTAAAGTAACAAACTATTTACCAGGTGTCTATATTCTGCAATCACGTTTCCGGAAGGATCAAATCTGGTTATTGTCAGATTTCAGGTCAGCATTCAGAGGAGTATTCGGCGGTTGTGCAGATAATCTGCATTTATTTTCCGGATAAATATGTTTGAAAACAAATGCTCTGCCACCCTGTGTTATATTCTCCACTCTGCAAGCTGATGACAATTCTCTCCTTTTGCGCACGAAACAACAAAAGCAAGGTGCAAAGCACCTGACTTATCACTATTCTGATGCGCGGACCGACAGGTACTGCTACCGGGGGTCACAGGGTAAAATAATAATCATAGTCAATAAATAGCTGCATCTGTTACTGCGGATCGCAGTGTTATTCATTATTACGAGGTTTTTATGGAAAAACAGCAAGAGGACACACTGAACAGGGGGTTGAAAAACCGCCATATTCAGTTGATCGCTCTGGGTGGCGCTATTGGTACCGGCCTGTTTCTGGGGATTGCACAAACAATTAAAATGGCCGGGCCTTCTGTTCTGCTGGGTTATGCCATTGGCGGATTTATCGCCTTTTTGATTATGCGCCAGCTGGGCGAAATGGTAGTTGAAGAACCGGTTGCCGGGTCATTCAGCCACTTTGCTTATAAATACTGGGGCAGTTTTGCCGGCTTTGCTTCCGGCTGGAATTACTGGGTACTGTACGTGCTGGTCGCCATGGCAGAACTTACGGCTGTCGGTGTTTACATCCAGTACTGGTGGCCGGAAATCCCTACCTGGGTTTCTGCAGCTATCTTCTTTGTGCTGATTAATGCCATCAATCTGACCAACGTTAAAGTCTATGGTGAAATGGAGTTCTGGTTTTCCATTATCAAAGTGGTGGCAGTGGTCAGTATGATTATATTCGGTGGCTGGCTGCTGTTTAGCGGTACTGGCGGACCCGATGCTTCAGTAACCAATATATGGCAGGCAGGCGGATTTTTCCCGCACGGTATCACCGGACTGGTGATGTCGATGGCAGTCATAATGTTCTCGTTTGGCGGGCTTGAACTGGTAGGGATTACGGCTGCTGAAGCAGACAACCCTGAAAAAAGTATTCCGAAAGCCACCAACCAGGTCCTGTACCGGATCCTGATTTTTTATATTGGCTCTCTGACAATACTGTTATCCTTATATCCGTGGACCAAAGTTGTTGAAGGCGGCAGTCCGTTTGTACTGATCTTCCATGAACTGGGCGACAGCCTGGTGGCTAACGCCCTGAACGTGGTGATCCTGACAGCCGCTTTATCTGTATATAACAGCTGTGTATACAGTAACAGCCGTATGCTGTACGGTCTGGCAAAACAGGGCAATGGTCCGCGCGCGTTACTGAAAGTTGACCGTCGTGGCGTCCCCTATATAGCTTTAGGGCTGTCGGCGTTTGCCACTGCTATCGGTGTCCTGATTAATTACCTGATGCCAGCGAAAGCCTTTGGTTTACTGATGTCACTGGTGGTATCCGCACTGGTAATCAACTGGGCAATGATCAGTCTGGCACACCTGAAGTTCCGTAAAGCGAAAGATAAGCAGGGTGTTATCACCCGTTTCAGGGCACTGTTCTACCCGGTTGGTAACTGGATCTGCCTGCTGTTCCTCGCTGCAATCCTGGTGGTTATGGCAATCACTCCCGGTATGGCTATTTCGGTCTGGCTCATCCCGGTCTGGCTGATAATTCTGGCCATCGGCTATCTGTTCACCGTTAAGCGTCGCACTCTCTGACCATTACTGCAGAAAAAGACGCGCTCTCCCGTCTGCGGGGGACCGGCAGGACACCATAAAAAACGGGCCCGGTAATACTTAGCGGGCCCGTTTTTTTTACTGGCTGACGGGGACAACACACTTATAACAATGCACCGCTAATAGTCAGCAGTGCCACCACCACCACCAGTACCAGTGTAATACGTTTCGCCAGCGCCACCGCCATACGCGGCTTTTCGACTTTATCGTTGCAGGGATCACGCTCCAGCGAAAACTGAGCAAGCTGTGTCAGTACCTGATAAGGTTTACGACGAAAATCAGTCAGAAACTTCAGCCATGCCGGTAACGCTTTTTCCCCGTGGCCCAGCAAAGCATAGGCCAGCCCCGCCAGGCGAACCGGAATCCAGTCTGCGATAAACAGCAGACGGTCGACTCCCGACTGTTCACGTTCAGCCGCCGTATGATGGGCCGCCAGCCATCCCTGCCAGGCACGTAAAAAAGCGTAACCTGCCAGAGTCACCGGTCCCCAGGGACCGCCGGCGACAAACCAGAACAAAGGAGCCAGGTAAAAACGGTAGTTAATCCACAGTAATGCATTCTGTAACTCGCGCAAATACACCCGCTGGTTCACGGTTTCCGGCAGACCATGTATCACACTTAACTCTTCTGCCATCGCCTGATGTGCGGCATTATCATCCGTACTGGCGGATTTCAGGTAAGCATGATAGTGCTGGCGGGTAATACCGGCGCCAATACACAATACGCCAACCAGCACCCACAGTACTAACGAAGCAACACCAAACAACAGCCCCTGCAAGCTGTGTACCACAACCAGTGTAATCAGCATCGCCAGAATCACCATGCCGCCGGTACGCACCAGCGAAAAATGGGTCTGGCCACGAAATACAGGTTTAAGGCGGTGTTCGAGCTGCCAGTGTTCGCCGAGCTTAAATAAACGCTCCCAGCCAAGTACCAGTAACAAAGTAAATAACGTCATGCTTTCCAGCCTTTATCTCATTGGGTTCCGGTTTACTTATTCGTCATAGCAAGCAGTTGTTGCCGGTAATATTGCCAGTCAAAAGCCTCTCCCGGGTCTGTCTTACGGCCCGGTGCAATATCACTGTGTCCGGTGATATGTTCACTTTTAATCGGATAGTACTTCATCAGTGTCCGTGTCAGCAGACAAAGGGCATGATACTGCTGTTCTGTATAAGGCAGAACATCCGTCCCTTCCAGCTCAATACCAATGGAGAAATCGTTACAATTGTCCTGCCCCTGATAAGACGATTGTCCGGCATGCCAGGCGCGTTTATCAAAAGCAACATACTGGACGATTTCCCCGTCACGGCGGATCAGACAATGGGCGGCCACCTTCAGGGCGGCAATTTCACTGAAATAAGGATCAGCCTGAGGATCAAGGCACCCCGTAAACAACTGATCAATCCACGGCCCGCCGAATTCCCCCGGCGGAAGACTGATATTATGTACCACCAACAGCCAGGGGCTGGTATCTTCCGGACGCAGGTTAAAATGTTCTGAAGGTACCTTTCTGGCCTCTGCCAGCCAGCCTGATTCTATTTTCATCTTCGCGCTGTTCTCCGCCAGGGTTCGAGAATATCATAAATACTGCCATGATATTGTTTCACGTCATTGGAGGCCAGTCATGGATGCTTATTGTGACGATTCATATGGTTACCAAATACTTAACTGGTTACGCTATTCAACTGGCAGCGCGGCAGACACCGGGCTACAGTATTTATTCCTGTGACTAAAGGAGCAAACTTCCTTATGCCGATAAGCCATTACGCTGCAGAGCACAGCCATCAGCTGTTACTCGAACGAATCAAAACCGAAATTCCCGAATACGTAAAACAGGCACTGAAAGATACCCGCCCCAGCCGTCTGATCCCAAAACACAGGCAGGGTCAGGCGATAATCAGTTGCGGGGAAGACGGTATTTTCTGTGGCAAAGCATGGGTCGATGAACTTTTTAGTCAGCTGGATCCCGGCATTAACGTACAGTGGCAGGTAAATGATGCGGACAATATCCGCACCGGTCAGACACTGGCTACAGTCAGTGGCCCTGCGGCTGTACTGCTGAGTGCAGAAAGTACCCTGTTACGTTTTTTAAAGACCTTATCCGGCGCGGCAACCCATATAGCGCACTGTATCAGCCTGTTATCGGGCGACGTGACACGCTTTATCGATACTCTCAGCAATATCAGCGGGACCGATAGCCTGAAATATGCGTTGCTGACCGGCGCCGGACAATCGAAACGGCTGGATTTTTGCGATACGATCCCACTGAAAGAGAACCATATCATTGCCTGTGGATCAGTCTCTGAGGCGATAGAAAATGCCCGCTGGATAGACCCCGATCGGCCAGTTGAGATTGAAGTCACTTCCGGTGAGCAACTGGCAGAGGCTATCCGCGCCGGGGCAAACATTATCCTGCTGCGCAATTTCACCCGGGGCGACACCCTTGATGCTATTACGGCCGTCCGGCAGAGTGCCGTACAAATACTCCTCGAAGCCGGGGGGAATATTTCACCGGATCAGCTGCAGGAACTAAGCCTGACGGGTATCGATTACATTTCTGCAGATTCACTGATCCGCCATTATCGCCCGCTGGATATCTCCCTGCAATTTATCGCCACTGCCGGCTAAACGGCGCGAATAACGGGGACTTTTTCTGAAGCTGTCCCCTATAGATTTTAAACTCAATGCAACACAAGCCGGTTAACCCTGAGCCATCCCCGGTACTGTTATTTTCGCTGCCCGGCACTGAGTATCTCTGAGTTACTCTCCTTTTCCCGTCCATAAGGAGAGCCGCATGTATAACCAGCAAGGATTTACCCTGATCGAGCTGATGATTGTTATTGCGATTATCGCCATCCTCAGTGCTATCGGTCTGCCCGCTTACCAGAATTACCTGCAGAAAGCAGCAATCACCGATATGTTGCAACTGATGATGCCCTACAAAACGGCCATTGAATTATGCAGTATGGAAAAAGGGACTGTGCAGGGGTGCAATGCCGAAAGCTACGGCATTCCGGGCGTTAAGGGGTCCCGTTATGCTGAAAAAGTACAAATCAGCGATGGGCAAATGACACTGCGGGGGCTGGAAACCCTTAGCGGGTTAACCGTCAGACTTTTCCCCCAATGGGATCCTCAGTCAGGCGATTTCCGGTGGCAAAAAAAATGGTTCATCGCGTTTTACCGGGGAACGCTGCTTTTATCTTCAGGAAGAAGTATTCATTATCCCGGTATCCATATGCC
>NZ_JAERJS010000016.1:0-80655 GCF_018257525.1 Tatumella sp. JGM130
AGTCAGTTGAACTGCATGACAAAGTCATCGGGTACTACATGACAATAAATCACTATCAATAAATTGGAATCATTACCAATAAATCATAATAAAAAGAATAATTGTATTTATCCCATTATTACAGCGTGTTAGTCGTTGAAGATTGTTTGTCATTCACTGACCTCTGCTATAGGGGAAAAAAAACCACCGCCGGCTGGCAGTGGTTTAATCAGAGCCGAAGGAGATCAGCGGGCAGGTAATACCGATTTCACAGCCTCACCGATCTCTGCGAGGCTGTGAACCGTTTTAACTCCGGCAGCTTCAAGAGCTGCAAATTTCTCATCTGCAGTCCCTTTCCCCCCGGCAATAATCGCGCCGGCATGCCCCATACGTTTACCTTTTGGTGCAGTCACACCGGCAATGTAGCTGACGACCGGTTTGGTCACATGCTGACTGATATAAGCGGCTGCTTCCTCTTCTGCACTCCCGCCAATTTCACCAATCATCACAATCGCCTCGGTCTGCGGATCCTGTTCAAACAATGCCAGAATATCAATAAAGTTTGAGCCTGGAATCGGGTCTCCGCCAATACCCACGCAGGTTGACTGTCCATAGCCAATATCTGTGGTTTGCTTAACAGCTTCATAAGTCAGTGTCCCTGAACGAGAGACAATCCCGATGCGACCCGGCAGATGGATATGACCTGGCATAATACCGATTTTACATTCTCCCGGAGTAATCACCCCCGGGCAGTTCGGGCCAATCATCCGCACACCGGCTTCATCTAGTTTGACTTTAACCGTCAGCATATCCAGCGTCGGGATACCTTCAGTGATAGTAATAATCAGTTTAATCCCGGCATCGATAGCTTCAAGGATACTGTCTTTGCAGAACGGTGCCGGCACATAAATAACCGAGGCTGTCGCTCCGGTATGCTCTACCGCTTCACGTACGGTATTGAATACCGGCAGGCCAAGGTGCGTGGTCCCGCCTTTACCCGGCGTGACTCCGCCCACCATTTGCGTACCATAAGCAATCGCCTGTTCAGAGTGAAATGTCCCCTGCCCGCCAGTAAATCCCTGGCAAATAACTTTGGTATTTTTGTCGATAAGAATTGACATTATTTGCCCTCCGCTGCAGCCACTACACGCTGAGCCGCGTCAGTGAGACTGGTTGCTGCAATAATATTTAAACCACTTTCGGCCAGTTTTTTCGCCCCTTTCTCCGCATTATTGCCTTCCAGACGGACCACTACCGGGACATTAACGCCGACTTCTTCAACCGCACCGATAATACCGTCGGCGATCAAATCGCAGCGGACAATACCACCGAAAATATTCACAAAAACCGCACTGACCGCATCATCCGACAAAATAATTTTAAATGCTTCGGTAACGCGTTCTTTAGTCGCACCACCGCCCACATCAAGGAAGTTCGCCGGCTGACCGCCGTGGTGCTTAACAATATCCATGGTTCCCATCGCCAGGCCGGCACCATTGACCATGCAACCAATATTGCCTTCCAGAGCTACGTAATTCAGCTCCCATTGTGCAGCACTGGCTTCACGGGCATCTTCCTGGCTTGGGTCATGCATTTCCCGCAGTTCAGGCTGACGGAATAACGCATTACTATCAATACTCAGTTTACCGTCCAGACACACCAGTTCCCCCGCGGTAGTTATCACCAGCGGGTTGATTTCCACCAGCGCCAGGTCCCGCTCAAGGAAGAGAGTTGCCAGTCCCATAAAAATTTTCGCAAACTGGCTCACCTGCCGGCCTTGCAGGCCAAGTTTAAATGCCAGTTCACGGCCCTGGTACGGCATCGGTCCGGTCAATGGATCAATGGCCATTTTGTGGATCAGATGAGGCGTTTCTTCCGCGACTTTCTCTATTTCCACACCACCTTCCGTCGAAGCCATAAAGACCACACGGCGGCTGCTGCGATCAACGACCGCACCCAGATATAATTCTTTATCAATATCAGTCGCCGCTTCGACCAGAATCTGATTGACTGGCTGACCATCAGCATCTGTCTGATAGGTAACCAGTTTGTTACCCAGCCACTGTTCAGCAAACGCACCAATGTCTTCTTTATTGTGCACAACCTTCACACCACCGGCTTTACCGCGACCACCGGCATGGACCTGACATTTCACGACCCAGGGCCCGGCTCCGATCTTCGATGCGGCTTCTTCCGCTTCACGCGGGGTTGTACAGGCATACCCTGTAGGGGCAGGTAAGCCGTACCGGGCAAACAGTTGTTTTGCCTGATATTCATGTAGATTCATGATGTTCTATCCATTCAGTTCTGAAAAGAATAAAAAACAGGCGCCCCTCAGGAACGCCCGGCTAAAAATCAGACATCCAGTAACAAGCGGGCCGGATCTTCCAGCAGCTCTTTAATCGCGACCAGATAACCCACGGATTCACGGCCATCGATCAAACGATGATCATAAGACAATGCCAGGTACATCATCGGCAGGATTACTACCTGGCCATTGACGGCCATTGGTCGATCTTTTATCGCATGCATACCGAGGATCGCGCTCTGTGGCGGGTTAATGATCGGCGTCGACATCAGAGAGCCAAAGACTCCGCCATTGGTAATCGTGAAATTACCGCCCGTCAGTTCTTCAACCGTCAGTTTTCCGTCACGGCCTTTAATCGCCAGCTCTTTAATTTTCTTCTCGATCGCGGCCATGCTCAGGGCATCGACATCACGCAGCACCGGGGTGACCAGACCGCGCGGGGTAGACACGGCAATGCTGACATCAAAGTAGTTATGGTAGACCACATCATCACCATCGATGGAAGCATTGACTTCCGGATAGCGTTTCAGTGCCTCCACAACCGCTTTAAGGTAAAAAGACATAAACCCGAGCCGTACGCCGTGACGTTTTTCGAACGCTTCACCATACTGTTTACGGAGATCCATAATCGGTTGCATGTTCACTTCGTTAAACGTTGTCAGCATGGCAGTGCTGTTTTTCGCTTCCAGCAAACGTTCGGCCACCCGCTTACGTAACCGGGTCATCGGTACCCGTTTTTCACTGCGGTTGCTCAGTGCCGGTTGCTCTGCTGTTACTGTTGCTGCGGCAGCAGGCAGAGGGGCGGTCTTCTGTCCGGCCAGATATTTTTCAACATCTTCACGGGTCAGACGCCCGCCTACCCCGCTGCCTTTAATCTGAGAAGCATCCAGTGAATGTTCAGCAATTAAACGGCGGATAGCCGGGCTAAGAGCATCACTGGATTCTTCTTCCAGCGAAGCCGTCTGTCGTTGTGCCGGGGTCGATTCTTTGGCTTCGGTTTTCACCGCCGATTCTTTGCCGCTGCTGTTACCTTCTTTCAGACGGCCTAATAACTGGCGCGAAGTTACCGTCGCCCCTTCATCTTCCAGTACCGCCTCAAGCACCCCGTCAGCAAACGCCGGCACTTCCAGGATCACTTTATCGGTTTCAATTTCGACCAGCACTTCATCGCGCCGGACGCTGTCACCCGGTTTTTTATGCCAGGTAGCCACAGTGGCGTCGGCAACAGACTCCGGCAAATCGGGAACGAGAATATCTAAGCTACTCATTATCTTTCCTTATAATCAATCAACGTTCAGCGCATCATTTACCAGCGCTTGCTGCTGCTGCTGGTGAACAGACATATACCCGACAGCAGGCGAGGCGGATGCCGGACGCCCTGCATAGCGCAATGACGCTCCCTGCGGTACAACTTCACGGAAATTATGCTGACTGGAATACCATGCACCCTGATTCAGTGGCTCTTCCTGACACCAGATAAAATCGGTCACATGTGAATAAGACTGCAGGAGCTCCTGCACAGCCTGATGCGGGAAAGGATACAGCTGTTCAATACGGATGAGAGCCACATCCTGCTGCTCATTTTTACGGCGCTGCTCAAGTAAATCGTAATAGACTTTGCCGGCACACATCACTACGCGGCGAATATTTGCCGGATTCAGCGGATCAATTTCACCGATCGCCGGCATAAACTGTCCGTCTGCCAGCTCCCCGAGCCCGGAAACGGCCAGCGGATGACGTAACAGGGATTTAGGGGACATCACAATCAGTGGCCGGCGCATACCGCGCAGGGCCTGGCGACGTAACATATGATAGACCTGCGCCGGCGTGGAAGGGACACAGACCTGCATATTCTGCTCTGCACAGAGTTGCAGATAACGTTCCAGCCGGGCGGATGAGTGTTCCGGCCCCTGCCCTTCATAGCCATGCGGTAATAACATGACCAGGCCACACATCCGTCCCCACTTTTGCTCACCGGAGCTGATAAACTGGTCAATAACCACCTGAGCACCATTGGCGAAGTCACCAAACTGGGCTTCCCAGATAGTCAGGGTACGTGGCTCTGCGGTTGCATAGCCATATTCAAAAGCCAGTACCGCTTCTTCAGACAATACGGAATCCCAGACTTTGAATTTTCCCTGCCCGTGGTGGATATGCTGTAACGGCGTGTAGGTTGACCCGTTAATCTGATTATGGATCACCGCATGCCGATGGAAAAACGTTCCCCGTCCGGTATCTTCTCCCGACAGACGAATAGGCACACCTTCATCCACCAGCGTGGCATAGGCCAGGTTTTCCGCCCCGCCCCAGTCGAATGGCCGGGTGCCTTCGGCCATTTCCTGACGGTCACGATAAATTTTCAGTACCCGTGACTGTGCTTCAATACCTTCAGGTATCTGGCTGATACGCCGGGCCAGCTCCTGCAACCTTTTCATCTCAACGGTTGCAGGGTAGCTTTCGTCCCAGTCATGGTTCAGGTACGGAGACCAGGTGTAAGAATTGAGAGTCATCGGACGCCATTCGTCTACCACACATTCACCTGAATCCAGGGCATCCCGGTACAGGTTCATCATTTCTGTGGCATCCGCGCTGCTGATCACCCCTTCATCCTGCAATCGATCTGCATAAATTTTACGGGGCGTCGGATGTTTTTTGATTTTTTTATACATAAGCGGCTGGGTTGCACTTGGCTCATCCGCTTCGTTATGACCATGGCGGCGATAGCATACCAGGTCAATAAAGACGTCACGTTTAAAGGTATTACGATAATCCAGCGCCAGCCGTGTCACAAATGCCACGGCTTCCGCATCGTCCGCATTCACGTGAAAAATGGGTGCCAGCACCATTTTTCCGATATCAGTACAATAAGGTGTTGAACGTGCATCCTGAGGATTAGAGGTGGTGAAGCCCACCTGATTGTTGATAACAATACGAACCGTTCCGCCCACTTCATAACCACGGGCCTGGGACATATTCAGGGTTTCCTGCACGACCCCCTGACCGGTAACCGCAGCGTCACCGTGAATTGTAATTGGCAAAACCTGGTCAATCGACGGCTGTGACAGACGATCTAAACGGGCACGCACCGACCCCATCACTACCGGACTGACAATTTCCAGATGAGACGGGTTAAAGGCCAGTGCCAGATGCACCAGCCCGCCTTCGGTTTCAATATCTGAAGAAAACCCCATGTGGTATTTCACATCACCGGTGCCCAGCAACTCTTTGTGTTTACCGGCAAACTCATCAAACAAATGCTGGGTTTTCTTACCCAGTACATTGATCAGTACATTCAGACGCCCGCGGTGTGCCATACCCAGTACCACTTCACGGGTACCATGTTTTCCCGAATGTCGGATCATTTCACGCAACATCGGGATTAATGCATCTCCGCCTTCCAGAGAAAAACGTTTCGCCCCCGGGAATTTTGCCCCGAGATATTTCTCAATTCCCTCGGCTGCAGTCAGTTCCTGCAGAAATTTTTTCCGCTCGCCGCTCGTAAAGCTGGCACGTCCGGCCACCGATTCAATACGCTGCTGAATCCAGCGCTTTTCTTCGGTGTTATTAATATGCATATATTCCGCACCAATCGAGCCGCAGTATGTCTGCTTCAGTGCTTCATAAAGATCCGCCAGCTTCATGGTGTCTTTGCCAATGGCAAATGACCCCACATTAAAAGTTTCCCCGAAATCTTCGGCCGTCAGACCATGAAATGCCGGGTCAAGATCCGGTACCGGATCCTGTTTCCAGAGCCCTAACGGGTCAAGGCTGGCTTGCTGATGACCCCGAAAACGAAAAGCATTGATCAGCTGCAATACTTTTACCTGCCGGGAATTCGCTTCAGGATCCGTGACCGATGAGGTATACCGGGTGGAATCTTTAGCCAGACGGCGAAAGTAATCACGGGTCGTTGAATGAAATTGTTCCGGACGAAGGTTATCAGCAGGGAATTGTTCAAACAGTTCCCGCCAGACAGGTTCTACAGAATCAGGACTTGTAAGGTAATCCTCGTATAACTGTTCTATATAAGACTGGTTCGCTCCGGCCAGCCAGGAAGAATCCAGCCAGGGTTTCATTGCATTGTTCTGCATGGTGATCCCTTGTGCATTATCATGCTTTTCGTAGTTATTGTTGCCGTTTTCACGGGTGTTCCGGGACAATGCGTCGGCCGATGAGTGCTATTCCACAGTAAATTCTGCCTGCCTGATACTGCCATCCTGCAGGCGTTAAACGGGGAATGATTTTTCACCCTGCATCACTACTGTCCGCAATCATCATCACCTTGTTTTATATCATTAAACAGGGTGTTGTGGACATGCAAGATTGCCTTCAGCAGTCACACTGTCTCCCAGGTTCAACGGAGCGAACATCATGGTGCTGTCTTTGCCCGCAAGGGAACCTTTGTAAACCCTTTCGTCTGTCGCACCGGGAAAAGGTTTACCAGGGTTTCCGTCAATTGCCGGGAAGCAATGCTTCCCGGCGTATCTATATCAGGCCCCTCGTTGCAGCAGCATAGATTTAATGTGACCAATCGCGCGGGTAGGATTCAGCCCCTTCGGACAAACATTCACACAATTCATAATACTGTGGCAGCGGAAAACACTGAACGCGTCATCAAGTGCATCCAGACGTGCATCTGTTTCTGTATCACGACTATCAATCAGGAAACGATAAGCCGCCAGCAAACCCGCCGGGCCGACAAATTTATCCGGGTTCCACCAGAAAGACGGACAGGACGTTGAACAGCAGGCACACAGAATACATTCATACAGGCCATCAAGATGGGCACGCTGATCAGGAGACTGCAGATTTTCCCTGGCTGGCGGGTTACGGTCATTATTTTGCAGGAAAGGTTTAATCTTTTCGTACTGGGCATAAAACTGCCCCATGTCCACGACCAGATCACGGATCACCGGCAGCCCGGGTAACGGACGGATGACAATTTTACCTTTGCCTCTCAGGGCTGAGAGCGGGGTAATACAGGCCAGACCGTTTTTCCCGTTCATATTCAGACCGTCAGAACCACATACCCCTTCACGACAGGAACGGCGAAATGACAAGCTGGGGTCCTGTTCTTTAAGCAGAATTAATGCATCCAGCAGCATCATATCACTGCCTTCTTCTGCATTAAGGGTGTAATCCTGCATCCGCGGGGCATCATCAACCTCAGGATTATACCGGTACAGCGAAAATTCCAGTTTCATTTATCTTTCTCCACCGGTTAATAAGTACGCACTTTCGGCGGGAACGCCGGACGTAACTTAGGCTGCATATTGACTTCACGCCGCGTCATACTTTCAGTCTGAGGTAAATACAGACTGTGGCATAACCAGTTCGCATCATCCCTGTCAGGGAAATCGAAACGGCTGTGCGCGCCGCGGCTTTCGGTACGGTAATTTGCGGCAACTGCGGTGGCATAAGCCGTTTCCATCAGATTATCCAGCTCCAGACATTCAACACGCTGGGTGTTGAAGTCCGGGGAGCGGTCATCAAGCCGCGCATCCTGCAGCCGGGCACGGATATGCTTTAATTCTTCCAGCCCTTTGGCCATTGCATCCCCCTCGCGGAATACGGAGAAGTTATGCTGCATACAGGTCTGGAGCGCTTTCCGGATTTCCGCCGGGTCTTCACCCGTAGTGTTATTATCCCAGCGCTGATAGCGGGCCAGCGCAGCATTAATATCGTCTTCTGTCGCATCAGCCAGTGGCCCCTGCTGCTGAATAGATTCCAGCAGGTGCAAGCCCGCAGCACGACCAAACACCACCAGGTCAAGCAGCGAGTTGCCTCCCAGCCGGTTAGCGCCATGCACTGATACGCAGGCGATTTCACCGACAGCAAACAAGCCCGGAACGACCTGATCATTACCATGTTCATCAACCGTCAGCGCCTGACCCGTCACTTTGGTCGGGATCCCGCCCATCATATAATGGCAGGTCGGGATCACCGGGATCGGCTCTTTCACCGGATCCGCATGGGCAAATGTCCGGGAGAGTTCAAGGATCCCCGGTAAACGTGATTCCAGGACGTCTTTACCTAAATGGTCAAGTTTGAGTTTAAGGTGAGGTCCCCACGGACCATCACAACCACGGCCTTCACGGATTTCGATCATCATAGAACGGGCCACCACATCACGTCCGGCAAGATCTTTGGCGTTCGGTGCATAGCGTTCCATAAAGCGTTCACCGTGTTTATTCAGCAAATATCCGCCTTCACCACGACAGCCTTCCGTGACTAACACCCCGGCACCGGCAATACCTGTCGGGTGAAACTGCCACATTTCCATATCCTGTACCGGCACTCCGGCCCGCAGGGCCATTCCCACACCATCACCGGTATTAATATGCGCGTTGGTTGTTGACTGATAAATACGCCCCGCCCCGCCGGTCGCCAGAATGGTCGCTTTGGCTTTGAAATAAACCACTTCTCCGGTTTCGATACAGAGCGCAGTACAACCGACAATTGCACCTTGCTGATTTTTCACCAGGTCCAGGGCATACCATTCAGAAAAGATGGTGGTTTTATTTTTCAGGTTCTGCTGATAAAGGGTATGTAACAACGCATGGCCGGTACGGTCAGCCGCTGCGGCAGTACGCGCAGCCTGTTCCCCGCCGAAATTTTTCGACTGCCCGCCAAAAGGACGCTGGTAGACCCTGCCATCATCCAGACGGGAGAATGGTAATCCCATATGTTCCAGTTCCAGAATCGCTTCCGGCCCGGTTTTACACATATATTCGATAGCATCCTGATCACCGATGTAATCGGACCCTTTAACAGTGTCATACATATGCCATTCCCAGTTATCTTCATGGGTATTACCCAGGGCAACGGTAATCCCCCCCTGAGCAGAAACCGTATGGGAACGGGTTGGAAATACTTTTGATAACAGAGCACAACTTTGCCCTGACTGTGAAATCTGTAGTGCTGCACGCATACCTGCGCCACCTGCACCAATGACCACTGCATCAAATTCTCTGACCGGCAAACTCATTTACACACCCCACACGATAATCGTTCCGTAAATCGCATACGTAAGTAACGCCAGGATCACCAGCCCCTGCACTACCAGCCGTAATGCTACATTTTTGACATAATCGGTCAGTACCTGCCACATACCGATCCAGCCATGAATCAGAAGCGAAAATAACGCCAGCAGAGTAAATACACGGGTAAATGTTGCGGCAAAAAAACCGCGCCAGACATCAAAAGTGACATGACCGGTAAAAACAAAGAAACCGAGTATATAGAGGACATACAGGGCGATGACAATCGCAGCACCACGCAACAATAACCAGTCATGGATACCATTACGGCCGAGTGCAGAAACGTTAGTTACCATACAAGAACCCCCGCCAGAACCGACAGCACAACAGTGATTGTAAAAGTAATCTGTGCAGAACGTTTACCGGCTGCCAGAGTTTCTTCGAGGAAGCCAAAATCCATCAGCATATGACGAATACCACCCGCGATATGATAAGCCAGCGCCGTCAGAATGCCCCACAGAATGAATCTGACGACCAGGCCATTGAGCATGGCTGATGCATGTTGAAAGCCTTCGGGGGAAGAGAGAGACAATCCAAGTAACCACAGCAGAATTCCGATAGCGACAAAGGTAATCACGCCGGAGATACGGTGGAGAATTGATGCTATTGCAGTCAAGGGAAACTTGATTGTCGAGAGATCCAGGTTGACAGGTCTTTGTTTTTTCAAGGTTTTGCCCACACAGCTTTTATTATTTTAGCTTCCTCCGGTCCTGCTGGAACGTGAAAATCGTTATCATGCTGATTTTCCCGCCACTCTGACAGTAACATCCAGTGTTAAATGACGCGTAAAAACGCTGGGTGACTCCTGACGACAGGGTATTCCGGAGACCTTTACAAAGTATAAGATGATCACAATCTGATTACAATTACCCTACATATTGTTTGGATAAAATTGGGCAGAACAGTGATCACTATCACGATACAGACAATTTTTCCGACACCTCCGCTACTGTTCACATTAAATAAACATTTATTTCACATCCTGAGTGTAAAGCCGTTATCATAGCCGCGCATGGTTCGGGATAGACATTCCGATATACCTGCGATATATAACTGACAGGAAGCAAATCGCTTAGATAATCATTACCGAACTATTTCAACGCCGGTAGCAGGCGAAAAATTATATCCGGACGTGTTTGCTGCCACAGGTTGTTTTAGCAAAATACCTGAGCAGTAAACAACAAGCGGTGCGTTTTTTTAAGCAAATATTGCGCATAATTTGGCGTTCCTGATGGTTGCAGTGAGACGCTAAAGGAGACCAGAATGACAGACAAGAAAGTGACGTTAACTTTTGAGGGTGAAACGTCTTTAGAGCTCAATGTCCTTAAAGCCAGTTTGGGTCAGGATGTCGTAGATGTCCGGGCACTGGGCAACCGCGGCCTGTACACTTTTGACCCGGGGTTTACCTCCACCGCGTCCTGCGAATCGAAAATCACGTATATTGATGGTGAGGAAGGTATCCTGTTACATCGCGGTTACCCAATCTCACAATTAGCGACACATTCCACCTATCTGGAAGTCTGTTATATTTTGCTGTACGGCGAGGCCCCGACACCGGAGCAGTACCAACAGTTTAAAACCACCGTCACCCGTCATACGATGATCCATGAACAAATTACCCGTCTGTTCCATGGCTTTCGCCGCGACTCCCATCCGATGGCAGTGATGTGCGGTGTGACCGGTGCCCTGGCTGCGTTTTATCATGACTCTCTGGATGTGAATAATCAGCGCCACCGGGATATCGCCGCTTATCGTCTGCTGTCGAAAATGCCGACGGTTGCCGCCATGTGCTATAAGTATTCCCTCGGACAGCCCTTTATTTATCCGCGTAACGACCTCTCCTATGCCGGGAATTTCCTGCATATGATGTTTGCCACCCCTTGTGAAGAGTATGTGGTCAACCCGGTACTTGAAAAGGCTATGGACAGGATCCTGATCCTGCATGCGGATCACGAACAGAATGCTTCAACATCGACGGTACGCACCGCCGGCTCTTCGGGTGCTAACCCATTCGCCTGTATCGCGGCGGGTATTGCTTCTCTGTGGGGACCTGCTCACGGGGGAGCCAACGAAGCAACGTTACGGATGCTGGAGGAAATACAGACGGTCGAGCATATTCCGGAGTTTATCCGCCGCGCGAAAGATAAAAACGATTCTTTCCGCTTAATGGGCTTCGGTCACCGGGTGTATAAAAACTATGATCCCCGTGCCACGGTAATGCGCGAAACCTGCCATGAAGTATTGAAAGAGCTGGACATGAAAGACGACCTGCTGGAAGTCGCTATGGAACTGGAACATATTGCACTCAACGACCCGTATTTTATTGAGCGTAAATTGTATCCGAACGTCGATTTCTATTCCGGTCTGATCCTGAAAGCCATGGGGATACCGACTTCCATGTTTACGGTTATTTTCGCAATGGCAAGAACCGTCGGCTGGATATCCCACTGGATAGAAATGCATGAAGAAGGTATGAAAATTGCCCGTCCGCGCCAGCTGTATACCGGGTACAGTGAACGGGAATTTCATTCCCGCCTGCAGAAATAATCTGCTGAAGGTGCCTGCGGCACCTTCTTTTATCTCCCCCGTGACAACACAGACTTAGCCGGTGAAGAGTTGCTGTAATACTTTTTTCATCGGCGCTTTATCCGCCCGGCGATCAAACCAGTAAGCCAGATTAAGCGCTCCCTGATTTACCAGCATATTCAGCCCGTTAAGTGTCTGACAGCCTTGATCTGCGGCCTTACGTAATAAAGCTGTCTGCGGCGGGTTAGGGATAACATCAGCGACAAACTGGGTGGGTTTCAGGCTCTCAATATCAATATCCGGTAATGCTTCAGCATCATCCAGACCGACTGACGTCGCATTCACCACAATATCCTGTCCGGCATCAATGGCGATACCCGCTGTCCAGTGTACAAATCTGGCCCTGGCCGGGGTATGCTGCGTAATCAGTTCAGCCAGCGCCTGTCCTTTCTGCTGGTCACGGTTAATAATCGTAATCTCACTGGCGCCTGCCAGCGCTGATTCAACCGCAATCGCCCGGGCTGCGCCACCGGCTCCCAGTAATGTCAGCTTTTTTCCACGCGGGTCAATGTGTTCTTTCAATGCCTCGACAAATCCCTTGCCATCCGTATTCTCGCCGGTCAGTTTACCGTCACGGATAATCACACAATTGACTGCACCAATAACCCTGGCTGAGGTTCCCAGCTCATCAATATAATCAATAATGGTTTGTTTGTTGGGTATTGAACAATTAAACCCGCGCCAGCCCATCGCTTTAGCACCCGCCACTGCCATTGCCAGCTGTTGCTGTCCGACATCACAGTTAATATAACGCGCATTAATGCCCTGGTGGCGATAAACCGCTTCCATCATAGCCACCGTCGGGTTTTCACTACAGGGAGAGGAGAAAGAGCCGGTAAGATCACTCAGGAAATTTTGTTGTTCTGCCATGATATGCTCCTTTACAGGGTCGGTCTTTTAAGGGTCAGACAGAATTCTCTGCGGGTCAACCTGGTCAGGTTAATATTATGAATCATAATATTACATAACTCTCCGCCGCTGCCGCAGACATCCTTGTCCGCATCGGGCATCCCTGCCGACAGGCACTATTCTGCGGAAACAGTGATATCCTGTTGCCGGAAAGCGTCTTTGAGTTCGCGGGCGAATACCAACGCGTGTTCACCATCACCATGCAGGCAGACCGTCTCAGCGCTGACGTTAACATATTCGCCACTGACAGCCTGTACACGCCCTTGCTGAATCATCATCAGGGTCTGCCCGATAGCCTGAGAAGCATCGGCCAGCAAATCCCCCGGCTGCCCGCGGGGCACCAGTCGTCCGGATGCGGTATAACCACGATCAGCAAACACTTCTTCACGGGTTGTCAGCCCGTAATGCCGGCCGGCGGCAATCAGCTCACTGTTTGCCAGTCCGACCAGTACCAGCGCCGGATCGGCCGCCACCACGGCGCGGGCAATGGCATCCGCCAGTTGCCGATCATTCGCAGCCTGGTTATACAACATGCCATGAGGTTTCACATGAAATAACCCGACACCTTCGCTGGCGGCTATCGCCTGCAGCGCACCGATCTGATACAACTGCTGGGCATAAATCTCTGCCGGAGGTAAAGACATGGCTGTCCGGCCAAAGTTTTGGCGATCAGGAAAAGACGGGTGCGCACCAATCTTTACCTGATACTGTTTTGCCCAGCGTACCGACTGCAACATCATCGGTGCATCTCCGGCATGAAAACCGCAAGCAATATTGGCGGAACTCACCAGTTGCAGTAATTGCTGGTCATAATCACCGCCTTCCCCCAGGTCTGCATTTAAATCAATTTTCATGACGCCAGAAGCCCCCATTTAATCATATCCAGTGCATGCTGCTGCTGTTGCTTCGCCTGCCTGGCTTGCTCTAATGTACAGTGAATAAAGTGAACAGGTTCACCGGGCCTCAGCTGCGCAAGATGGTACAAATCTGCAGATATAACAACCCCGATACGCGGATATCCTCCGGTCGTCTGGGCATCAGCCATCAGTACCACCGGTTGTCCGCCATTGGTGACCTGCACCGTCCCCGGGACCACTGCATGAGACAACAACTCACGTGATGTATCCCGCGATAACGTCCGGCCCTGCAGACGGTATCCCATGCGGTTACTTTGGGGAGATAATACCCAGCCGGTACGCCAGAATGCCTGCTGAGCCTCGCGGCTGAACTCATGATATTCCGGCCCCGGCAACACCCGGATACGGTTACCCCACAATAATTGTCTGACACCGACACTTCGGGAAAAGTGATGTGTCGGCAGATTCAGCGGTAACATATCGCCGTCACGCAGATACCTGCCCTGCCAGCCGCCAAAACCCGCTTTCAAATCGGTACTGCACGACGCCATCACCTGCGGAATATCGAACCCGCCATCCACGGCCAGATAGCTGCGCACACCCCGGGTTGCCCTGCTTAACGTCAGTATTTGCCCCCGTTTCGCCGGGATCCGCCAGCCAGTCCAGACCGTTTTACCGTCCAGATCAGCGTCACATCCTGCCCCCGTAAGAGCGAACCAGCTGTCACGTTCAAAACGAAACTGGCACTGACCGAGTGTTATTTCTAAAACAGCACAGTCAGGGCTGTTACCCGCCAGCAGATTGGCAGTTTCCATTGCCGGATGATCCATAACCCCGGCAAGGCTGATCCCTGACTGCCGATAACCGGGCCGGCCGGCATCCTGAAGAGAGGTCGCCATACCGGCACGAAGAATAGTTAACATTGCCCCTCCTTTTGCGGAACAAAACGTACTCTGTCGCCCGGCGCCAGCAGTGCCGGAGGGGTTCGTTGTGCTAAAAACAACGGCGTCAGGGTACGGCCAATAAGCTGCCAGCCACCCGGGGCAGCTAACGGATAAATACCGGTCTGGCTGCCACCAATGCCGACACTGCCCGCAGGTACAGAGACCCGCGGCTCAGCACGGCGCGGACAATGGATCGCCGGGTCCAGCCCGCCAAGATAAGGAAACCCCGGCTGAAAACCAATACAATAAACGGTGTATAGCACCGCGCTGTGCCGTTCCACGACCTGCGACGCCGTCAGCTGACATTGCCTGGCAACCGCTGCAAGATCCGGCCCGGCATCTCCCCCATACACCACCGGAATCTCGATGGTGCGGGAAACCGACTCATCGGCATCACTTTCATCCCACCAACTGCGCAGCTGTCGCAGGGCGGCCAGCGGATCAGCAGGAATCTCACGGAGCATAACCGTCAGGTTATTCATGCCAGGCACCACTTCCTGAACCTGTTCCAGCGCAGATAACCGCCGGGTTAACCCGCGGATTTTTTGCTGTGAGTCCAGCAATAATGGTGCCGACAACTCCAGAACTAACGCCTGTTCACCCAGCATGTAACATCTTAGTTGCTGCACAACCTGCCTCCACTTATCCCCTGTCAACAACTCCCGCGTTATATTACCGGCTGCCGGATAAACGGGGAGTCATTCCGTTAATAACCTTATCCGCAACCGGAGGATTTATGTCAATAATTTTAATATCCGGGATGCTTTTAAGGTTGTTTATCTCTGACAAAACACACCTTTTTTACGGAGGTTATGCAGAAAAAAGCAGTGAAAAACGGGGATAAGATGAGATATGGCGGAAACCTTTAGCCGTTTCCGCCGCATAGCCGGGCGGGTGTGATACCTCAGGCAGGGTTATCAATATCAACAAATGTGACGTCCAGCCCGTGGGTTTCAGTCAGCCACTCGCCCAGGGCTTTAACCCCGCCACGCTCGGTGGCATGATGGCCGGCAGCAAAGAAATGCAGACCGCACTCACGGGCCACATGGATAGTCTTTTCGGAAACTTCACCGCTGATAAAGGCATCAACCCCATACTCTGCCGCGTCATCAATAAAGCCCTGTCCGCCACCTGTACACCAGGCCAGAGTACGGATCGTCTGAGGAGCATTATCAGCACAATGCAGCGGCGCACGGCCCAGTTTTTGGCCGATCAGTTCAGCAAATGCTTCCCCTTCCATCGGAACAGCCAGACGCCCGCAAGGGACTAAAGGGGCAATTTCACCTTCAGGGATAATGCCCAGCAGTTTTGCCAGTTGTGCGTTATTACCCAGTTCAGGGTGGGCATCTAATGGCAGATGCCAGCCATACAGATTAATGTCATTCAGTAATAACGTCCGTAGTCGCTGACGCTTCATCCCTTTAATCAGCGGCGATTCGTTTTTCCAGAAATAGCCATGGTGCACAATTAATGCGTCCGCTTGTAAACGCACAGCTTCATCGAGCAGCGCCTGGCAGGCAGTTACTCCGGTCACCACCTTACGGACCTGCTGACGGCCTTCAACCTGCATCCCATTCGGCGCATAATCGCTGAAGCTCTGGCTGTTAAGCTGCTGATTAATTAATTCTTCAAGCATGGTGTTTTTCATGGATAACCTTATTCCTGTACTGAATTTCCGCCTTTACGGGCAGTTTCGAATGCCTGCAGCGTAGTCTGCCGTGCCTGCTTATGATCGACAATCGGTAACGGATAAGCCAGCGTTACACGGTTCTTTTTTGCCCACTCATGGGGGTCATGGATAGCTTTTCCCGGTATTCCCGCCAGTTCAGGCAGCCAGCGGCGGATAAAATCGCCCTGCGGGTCAAAACGTTCTCCCTGTAAACGCGGATTAAAAATACGGAAATAAGGCGCAGCATCGGTACCCGTCGACGCTGCCCACTGCCAGCCACCATTATTCGCCGCCAGATCGCCATCAAGTAGTTGTGACATAAAATAGCGTTCACCTTGCCGCCAGTCGATAAGCAAATCTTTTACCAGAAAACTGGCAACGATCATTCTCAGGCGATTATGCATCCAGCCCGTTTCCTGTAATTGCCGCATCGCGGCATCCACTATCGGAAACCCGGTGCTGCCCTGTTGCCAGGCAGTAAACTGCACATCATTCTGCTGCCAGCGGATATTTCGCGTCCAGTCCGTAAACGGCTGATGCCGGCATAATTGCGGATACGCGACCAGTAAATGGCGATAAAATTCACGCCAGAAAATTTCATTCAGCCAGCTGCCTTCATCGCCGCCGGACAGCGCCCGGGGATGATCATGGACAATACGTCGCAGACACTGACGGGCGGAAATTTGTCCGGTCGTCAGATAAGGGGACAACCCGCTGGTTGCCGGTTGCTCAGGAAAATCACGCAGCCGGTGGTAATCCCGGATTTTATCCTGACTGAAACTGCGTAAACGTTGTAATGCAGCCCGGTGGCCCGGCGGGAATAATTTCCGGTCATATTGCTGGCTGTCCGGGCTGAGGCACGGAATCTCATCTCCGGCCAGATCAGCCGGGTATTCTCTGACTGCCGGTGACGGATAGCATTCGGGAAGCTCTGTATTAAGCACCTTCAGCAAGGCTTTACTGAACGGGGTATAAACATTGTACATTGTCCCTTTACCGGTCAGCACACTGCCCGGCGGCAACAGGGTCCCGTCATGAAATCCTTCACAGATAATACCGCTGGCGGAGAGCTGCTGTTCTGCCAGCCGGTCCCGTCGTTGTTCATTGAGTTCATACTGGTAATTATAAAACAGCTGAGTTGCCTGATGCTTTATACAGAGCGTTGTCAGACAGGAGACACTGTCGGTAAAACTGTCAGCAGAGGCATATAATAACGGGATACGGAGTGCCGATAATTCTTCACTCAGCAGTTTCAGCCCGTCGCGGATAAATTCCAGCTGACGACCAGAAACATCATGCTGCTGCCATTGCCCCGGGGTGGCAATATACAGAGCAATGACCCTTGCCTGAGGATCCTGGCAGGCGGCATAAAGTGCAGGATTATCATGCAGTCGTAAATCTGCACGCAGCCAGACAATATGTGTTTTCACTTATCCTCCTGTAATTCAGTACATTTCCGCGCCGAAGGCAGATAAGGAAACAGATAGCGTTGCGATTCAAGCCAGGGATGAGGGTATTCCGCCAGTAACTGACGTAATTCCGTGACCGGTACGGAAAGAGGGAGTAACCCGCAACGATAGTGTTCAATAGTTTCCGTCAGGTGCTGGCGCCGGGCGCTACTCAGGTAAGGCCTGAAATATCCCTGAATATGCATCAGGACATTGGTATGGTTGGCACGGCTGTCAGGTAATAACATGATTGCCATCATCCTGCTGCGATATTCTGCGGCAAAATCTTTCAGGGACGACCATTCAGATATCCCTGCCACCAGCGGCCCCAGCTGACGATATAACGGCTGTGAGTGTGCCAGTAACAACGATTTATACCGGCTATGGAACTGAATCAGCTGATGCGCACTGAGCCGCGACTCACACAATGCATCGAACTCTGCACGGGCGCTGACTGCCTGAATAAACAGCCGCCGTTGTTCAGGATCCTGAAGTCCGTCCTCACTGCAGACCGGCATATCGACCAGCTGCCGTTGCAAATGTTGCGGAGAAAATAGCGCATCACCGGACTCAGTAACATTGCGGCTGACAATGATGCCGCTGACCGGTAATTCAGGGTAATAAGCCTTTGGCTGCGTATTGCTCCGGGCCACATCACAGTCCTGAAGCATGCCGGACAACTCAGTCAGCGGCAGCTGTAGCAGTTGCCATTCGGCGGGCAATGCCATCAGCAGGTGCTCAGTCACCGGGGCATAATCAGAACCGGCCAGCAGGCCAGCGACGACTAAAGGAGGCATAAACTTGTACCTTGTTAGAATTTTGTACAAGTTTACAATATCGTCCCGCGCCACGTAAAGGTCCTCTTGCCTGGCGGGGATGCGCGGGGGATGGCACTATTATTGCTTCTGCCTGGCTCAAAACTCCGGGCCGCCAGGATAAAAAAAGGCGCTGATATCAGCGCCTTTGTTACTATGGATAGCCGTCAGGCATTTTTCAGCACTTCGCTGACAATCTGTACGGCTTCTTTTTCAATTTTCTCGCGATGTTCTGCGCCGAGGAAACTCTCACAATAGATTTTGTAAGCATCTTCGGTCCCTGACGGACGTGCAGCAAACCAGCCGTTCGCGGTCATCACTTTCAGACCACCGATAGAGGCACCATTACCCGGAGCGTCAGTCAGACGGGCAATGATCGGATCGCCCGCCAGTGTCTCTGCGCTGACCATTTCAGGAGACAGCTTAGATAACGCCGCCTTCTGTGATGTACTGGCCGCAGCCTGCAGACGGTTATAACTCGGCGACCCAAATTTCTCCGCCAGGTTATCATAGTGCTGTTGCGGATTAAGTCCTGTCACAGCGGTAATTTCTGCCGCCAGCAGGCACATAATAATACCGTCTTTATCCGTGGACCATGGCGTGCCATCAAAACGCAGGAATGAAGCACCGGCGCTCTCTTCTCCACCGAACCCAAGGCTGCCATCAAACAGACCATCCACGAACCATTTGAAACCCACCGGGACTTCGACCAGTTTACGACCGAGATCCTGCACTACCCGGTCAATCATGGCACTGGACACCAGGGTTTTACCCACAGCAACTTCCGGTGACCATTGTTTACGGTGACGGAACAGATAATTAATTGCGACCGCCAGATAGTGGTTAGGATTCATTAATCCGGCTGGCGTCACGATACCATGCCGGTCATAGTCCGGATCGTTGGCAAAAGCTAAATCAAACTTATCACGCAGCGCCAGTAAGCCCGCCATTGCACATTCGGATGAACAATCCATACGGATTGCGCCATCTTTATCGAGATGCATAAAACGGAAGGTCTGATCGATAGCATCATTTACCAGCGTAATATTCAGCTGATAATGTTCTGCAATACGTGGCCAGTAGGCAATGCCTGAACCGCCCAGCGGATCAACACCGATGGTCAGATTAGCGTTTCTGATGGCATCAAAATCAATAATCTCTGCCAGCCCTTCAATATACGGCTGTACCAGATCCTGCTCATGAATCAGACCGCTGGCGGCAGCCTGTGCCGGGGTGTAACGTTTTATATCCCGTAATTCATCTTTTATCAGCTGGTTAGCACGTGCTTCAACCACTTTCGTGACATTGGTATCCGCAGGTCCGCCATTGGGCGGATTATATTTGATCCCCCCGTCTTCAGGCGGATTATGAGAAGGCGTTATGACAATACCGTCAGCCAGCGAAGCGCCACGTTTATTATGTTCGAGGATTGCGTTAGAGATAGCCGGTGTCGGTGTATAGCCATTATCCTGCTGGACAATCACTTCAACGCCATTCGCCGTCAGCACTTCCAGTACTGAAAGAATTGCTGGCTCTGAAAGTGCATGAGTATCTTTACCTACATAACATGGCCCGGTAATTCCATTTTTTTTGCGTTCCTCGGCAATAGCCTGGGCGATAGCAAGGATATGTGTTTCATTGAAGCTGTTACGTGCTGCACTACCACGGTGGCCGGAGGTGCCGAATTTAACGGCATGTTCACTGTCAGAAACATCCGGTTTCAGTACATAATATTGTGATGTCAGTTGTGCAACATTAATCAGATCACTCTGCTGAGCAGGTTGCCCTGCCCGTGGGTGATTGGCCATCGGCATTTCTCCCTAACGCTTAAGTTCGGATTAAATAGTACCGCAAACTTTGTCAGCAAGCTCCTGAGGGAACTTCATCGACTGCATAATATGTTCAATCATGCTGCATTTGCGGCCGGTATTCGTATTAGTAATCACCCAATACGGGGTTCCGGGAATATGTTTTGGTTTGGTATGCGTACCATTCTGTAACAATGTTTGTTCATCACCGGCAAAATACACCCGGGTGCGGCCCTGCATGGTGGTGGTAGCTACCTGAAATTCCCGCGGGTCCAGCCGGTAGAGGGTGGATAACACCATCATAAACCGGTTAACAGCACGTTTTTGTTCCGCATATTCGTCAGATAACAGCAATTCACGTACGGTACGGACCCGATCCTGCGGGCGAGAGCCAGCTCGGGTTTCTGCCAGTAGCGGCGTATCACGTTTCTCAGACGGTATTTCCTGAGCCGCGGATTCCGCCAGCCCGGATACATTCAGCATTCTGCGTAATATATCAGAGGCACTTTCACCAATATGGTGTGTATGGCTGGCAATATAACGATAAAGATCATCGTCTATTTCAATCGTTTTCATCTTATTCCGTACTGTTATGACTGGGGTAAAATGTCTTTCTGCGCAGCTGTGCCGCTAAATATCCGGTATTCTGCGCCCGATATTTTACCAGGTGATTATAAAATTAAACTCAGCGAAGCCGGAAGCGCTGAATAGCAATTCCGCTAAAAGTCAGATAATACCCTAAACATTTTCTGCTGAGTTCATGAAAGATTAAACCATGATACCCTAAGCCAGGCTTTCAACCGTAAGAACTTTGCCATGATTTTAAACAGCCGTCTGCAAACTGAACAATTTGATGAAGAATTATCCCCGATCTTATTGATCCATGGGTTGTTTGGCAGCCTGGATAACCTGGGGGTATTGGCCCGTCATCTGAAATCCCGCGCGCCGGTGGTTCAGGTCGATGTGCGAAACCACGGACATTCTCCGCGGGCAGCAGAGATGTCCTATGCCGCCATGGCCCGGGATATGCTCGATACTCTCGACCATCTGCAACTCGGAACGGTGAATGTTATCGGCCATTCGATGGGCGGAAAAATTGCCATGGCCATGTCCGCACTGGCACCGGCACGGATCAAACGACTGGTGATGATTGATATTGCCCCGGTCGATTATCAGATTCGTCGCCATGACGATATTTTCGCAGCACTGCGGGCGGTCAGTCAGGCAGCGGTCACCCGAAGAGATGCGGCGGCGGAACTGATGAGACCCATACTCAGGGATGAGATGGTGATTAATTTTCTGCTTAAATCTTTTCATCAGGGAGAATGGTTGTTTAATGTGCCGGCTTTATGGGAAAACTACACCACCATTGCTGGCTGGGAAACCTGCCCTTGCTGGCCTCATCCGGCATTATTTATCGGCGGAGGTGCATCACCTTACCTTGACCCGCTGTACCGTACCCCGTTACTGGCACAATTTCCCTGTGCGAAAGCACATATCATTGCCGGTGCCGGTCACTGGGTCCATGCGGAAAAACCTGTGGCAGTGCTCAACGCAGTTCAGCGTTTTTTATACGGCCCGCAGAAAACTCAGGGCTGAGATGGTTTAAACATTGGCGTCCTTCATCGCACTGGAGTATGATTGCGCGCTAAATTTTTATCGTGTGCTTTTAACATGATAACGGTATTCATTCATCATAAGCTGCGTGTATCTGATACATAGCAGGTGTTCAGTTTCAAAAATCATGGCAAAAGAAAATACGGATCGTACCACGCTCGATTTGTTCGCCAACGAACGCCGGCCCGGTCGTCCCAAAACCAGTCTGCTTTCCCGGGATGAGCAATTGCGGATAAATAAGCGCAATCAACTGAAACGAGATAAAGTCCGAGGTTTACAACGGGTTGAACTCAAAATGAACACTGAAGTCGTCGATGCTCTGAACGCGCTGGCTGCGGAACGTAACCTGAGCCGCAGTGAACTTATTGAACAAATTATTCTGGCACAGCTAAAGCAGGACTGAGTTCAGGGAAACGCACTCAGGGACAAATCTGACCGGTTTACAAGTTCCGCACACATCGCAGGTCTGTTATCATCTGCGCATCTGTAGTGACATTACAATTATCTGATTCGAAGATTCAAGAGGTTATCCCCACATGGCAATCGTAGGCATCTTTTTTGGCAGCGATACCGGCAACACAGAAAACATCGCGAAAATGATCCAGAAACAATTGGGTAAAGACGTTGCTGAAGTGCACGATATCGCTAAGAGTACCAAAGAAGATTTGGAAGCTTTCGATATTCTGCTGCTGGGCATCCCGACCTGGTACTATGGCGAAGCACAATGCGACTGGGATGACTTCTTCCCGACCCTCGAAGAAATTGATTTTAACGGTAAGCTGGTTGCGCTATTTGGTTGCGGTGATCAGGAAGACTACGCCGAATATTTCTGTGATGCACTGGGTACCCTGCGTGACATTATCGAGCCAAAAGGCGCGGTGATTGTCGGCCACTGGCCGACTGCCGGTTACCATTTTGAAGCATCCAAAGGCCTTGCCGATGACAACCACTTCCTCGGACTGGCGATTGACGAAGATCGTCAGCCAGAGCTGACTGCTGAGCGTGTCAGCCAGTGGGTAAACCAGATTTCGGACGAACTGCAGCTGAAAGAAATCCTCGAGGCTTAATAGGGGTTTTAGTATCAGTTGTGATACTGTTTACTTCAGACACTTGCGGGAACGACTAACATGACCAGAAGAACCCGCACTCTTCTTTTCGGCAGCGCCCGGCTTATAAGAGATGTCAGGGTCAGACCCTGACAGAGTTGATGCACCGGACCTGAGCACAGTAAAACACTTTATTGAAGTGTTATTGGTGCGTTGTTTTCAGGTCTGTAGTTTCAATTTTGGTGTATCAGTCCTATAATGGACTAACAATTATAAGGTCATTATCTAACAAACTTCAGGGCTTCTTGCCAAAGTCATTTTTCAAAAGTAACAGGACATAAACTGCATGACTGACAACAACTCCGCATTGAAGAAGGCTGGCCTGAAAGTTACCCTTCCAAGACTGAAAATTCTGGAAGTGCTTCAGGAACCAGAATGCCACCATGTCAGTGCGGAAGACTTGTATAAACGCCTGATCGATATGGGTGAAGAAATTGGTCTGGCCACCGTTTACCGTGTGCTTAACCAGTTTGATGATGCGGGCATCGTTACCCGTCACAACTTCGAAGGCGGTAAGTCAGTTTTTGAATTGACTCAGCAGCAACATCATGACCACCTGATCTGCCTGGATTGCGGCAGAGTGATTGAGTTCAGTGATGAGTCAATTGAACAACGCCAGCGTGAAATCGCAACCCGGTTTGGTATTAAGCTAACTAACCATAGTCTTTATCTGTATGGTCACTGTACAGAAGGTGACTGCCGCGAAGATGATTCATTACATAACGATAAATAACCCGGCCCTGTTCAGGTTGTAACTGTTATCTGATGACGGATGTTTACCGTCATAGTCTTACAGATAAAAAACCCGCAAATTGCGGGTTTTTTTATCTGCCCTTCCCTCTGTTATCCGGCCACCGGAGCTACTGAAGGACTAAAGCGTTTACCGTCAGGGCTGATGGATCTGACCAGTACGTTACCGGCCACCGCAGGAGCTTTCAGACTGTTATACGGTAGCCATTGCTGACCACCATCAACGGAATATTCAATAGCGACCCCGGGTAAAGCAGTGTTAGCCTGCAGAGTGCCGTTGATGATCACCGCGCCGGGCACAGGTATACGGTAATTTATACCGGCCGTATCCAGCCGTATCAGGGCTGACTGCCCCAAAAGATTAGCAAAGCGCTGCCAGTCATTATCCAGCCGTTGCTGATCGACATGCTGTGTTTTCCCTTTTTCAAAATACTGGTCCTGTTTATACGGTAATTCCCAGTCAGCTTTATGCCAGGCCCGCTCTGCCACGGAAAATAACCGTGGATATAACCGGTACTCCATCTGCTGATCGGTACGCACTATTTCACTCCAGACCTGTGCTGACATACCATAAGCCCCCGGCCAGTGACCGGCAGAATTGGCCGCAAAGCTGTTACCATCACGGTCCGTAGATGTTTCTGCATTTTGTGGCAGGTTATCCGGCGCGAAACTGAAGATCTTCCGCTCATCAGTGAAACGGGTTGCCCAGTAATAGCCGGGTTCCTGAGGATTCACTTCATAGGGCATATCCAGATAAAGATAATCAGGATTA
Source organism: Tatumella sp. JGM130 (assembly GCF_018257525.1). Lineage (NCBI taxonomy): Bacteria > Pseudomonadati > Pseudomonadota > Gammaproteobacteria > Enterobacterales > Erwiniaceae > Tatumella > Tatumella sp. JGM130. Next base: position 24,609 of record NZ_JAERJS010000016.1, read on the forward strand.
GATACAATCACCCGATAACCTTTATTCGCCCAGTCATTGACTGAACTGACGCCCCCCCAATAGAGGGTATCCCAGAAATTCACCAGATTATCTCTGGTACTAAACTGACGGTTATCACTGATTTCTTTCAGTCCGTCCTGCCAGGCCTGAATACCCTTCAGCCCGTGAGATTTGGCCAGCTGGCTGACCTGCAATGCAAACCAGCCAGGTAAATGGGTGAGATCCGCAACGGCACCGGATTGCAGTAATTTATTGCAACTTGCTGATTTCTGCCACGGATGATCCTGCAACCGCATATCCCGCTGACCTTTACCCGGTTCAGGATTAGTCTTATCCGTATATCCGGCCCCGAGATAGATATTTTTGGCTTCATCCCCCCCGAAATGCCAGCGCTGTAACGGTTGCCCGGCGTCTTTATGCATACTGATAATTTCCGACATGACTTTATCAGTAAAACGCCGCGAAGAAGGCAGGCAGGGATTAACAAAACTGGTACGATCATAAAACTGTACTGTGGTCACCTGCGAGTTATCCCCGGCATCCTGAAGACGATATTCATTCGCCTCTCTGGTTTTACCTTCCGCCATCAGTTTTTTATAACGGGCTTCCATCGAAATCACTGCCGCCCGGGCATGGGCTGGCATATCGATTTCAGGGATCACCGTTATTTGTCTGGCTTTCGCATATCTCAGTATTTCCAGGTAATCTTCACGGCTGAAGAATCCGCTGCCATTGGTACCGGTATCCGGGCCGGAGCCGAGTTGCGGTAGCAAACAGCGGGTTTCACTGAGGTCATGGCAACGGCTGGCCCCGACCTGCGTCAGCTCAGGTAAACCGGGGATTTCCAGTCGCCAGCCTTCATCGTCACTCAGATGCAGATGCAGAGTATTGAGTTTATAGGCAGACATTTGAGCCAGAGTCCGCAGGATCGCGGCTTTAGAATGAAAGTTCCTGGCGACATCAATAAATATTCCACGATACGCAAAGCGCGGCGCATCCTGTATGCGAATTTCCGGTATCAGCGGGTCACCCTGCGGCGGGATTAATTGCAATAATGACTGAAGGCCATAAAATACGCCTTGCGGATCGTAACCGGTAATCACGGTTTTATCTGCCGAAACATCCAGCCGGTATGCCCCTTGTTTTATTGCCTCACCGGTAAAATCAGCGGGGACAATGCGGGTGCTCACCGGATACCCTTCACCGGTCCGGACCCCCGCCGCTTCAAATGCCCGGTGAATCACCTGCGCACTGTCTGCCGGTAATGCCCCGAGACTAAGTACAACCCCTTGTTTCAGGCTGACATTTCCCTGCCGTATATCCACTTGTTGCGGGGTGGGGATAATCTGACCACGCAGTTGCTGGCGGCTGATTAACCGGACAGACTTATTTTTCAGGTAACGATTTTCTGCAGTCATCAGGATATTGGCATCGGTCGGGCTGCGACGCCACTGGCCCGACGGGATGTCGGTGATCTGCTGCAGATCTTCAGTATCCGTGACACGGATCACCTTCGGGGTTGCTCCGCCAGAAGTGACATACCAGCGCGGCAATACATCACTGACAGAAACCTGCCAGTATTCATTGATCAATGGCAAAACCACTGACTGCCTGGCCGGAAAGCCACGAAATTTATCCGTGGGTTCTATCTTGTGTAAATCCCCCACCAGATGCGTGATTTTAAACTGATCATTCCCGACGGACAGAATCTGTCGAATACTGGAGAAATAAATGGCCCAGTCTTTGTCATTCAGCGCTTCTCCGGGATTAGTCAGTGTGATAGAGGCACGGTAACAGGATCCCCAGTCGCCGCCCAGGGCGGCACAGTCAATACCATTGGTCGCGGCCAGATTATCCTGTACTGAAAACTTCACACCAAACTGACTTATTTTATCGATAGTCATCTGACTGGCGGTAGCCGTACTGCATAACAGCAAAGCACTGACTATACCGGCTAACACATGTTTTCGGGTATATTTCATGAGTCGTCCTTAATTCATTATGTTAATTTAATTAATTTTTTCTTATTTCATTAGTAATACGCTGGCAACGAATAACAGAGTCTTCATCATCACCGCTTTTCAGGGTATTAATACAGGCCTGATAATCACGCGGACTGACAGTTTCCATATTATTATTAAGTGGTTTTTTTATTGATGCCTGACACCCGGCCAGGCCTGATACGATAAAAAAGCACAGTAAATACTTCATAATCCGTCCTTTTACGGGAATTAAATAATATTAAAAGGTACCATCATGATAAATTTCACATCACGCTCATCCTGAAACATATTTCCGTAACCCCCGGAATAACTGGGTATATCAGAGTGATTGCTGTATTGTGTAAAGTGCAATTTAAATAATGTTCCTTTAGCACGCCCCTGCTGTACGGTATAAATCCCATCCAGACTCCAGGAGGATTCCTTTATTTTATTCCCGGAGAAATACCAGCTATCTGCAGCCTCATTGACAGAGGACGGCTTCGCATTCCAGCCATAAGCAACCGATGCGCCTACCGCCCAGCCCGGAAGTTGCCAGCGGCTGAGGTCATACATCGCACTAAGGAATACTGCTTTTTCACCGTTGGCGTTAAAGTCAGAACGGTTATCCCACCACACATCCAGCCGGCCATTAGACGAGGAATAGGTCTGGGTCATGCGTTGCAGAAAATATCCCTGCCTGCCTGCGGCTTTTACACTGGTGGCTTCCAGACGTAAATCGACCTGACCGACACGATAACCAAAGGTTACAGCCTGTAGCCACGCCATTCCGTCATACACCTGGTTCGCCCCTTGTTGCTGAGATTTATTCCGGGAACCATAAAACTGATAACTGCTGTGTAACGGCGAACCGGCAAGGTCAACGCTATAGCTGGTTTTCAAAAAATACTGACTGATATAATTTCTGGCTTCACCATAAGCGGCTTCCAGTAACAAACCATTTTTGAAATCATACTTAGCCCCCAGTGAGTGCAGGTATGCGACTCTGGAACGGCGATCATTTTTGTAAAAACGGTCCATTTCGATATGCCACGGTGACTTATAGCGGTTGGTCCACATATAAGAAAATTTGAGAGCTCCGTAGTCTGCATAATCGAAAGCAGCTTCAGCCTCTGCGCCCTGATAGGTACCCGGTAACAGACTCCAGTGTGGTGCCAGTAATGTCTGGCCTTCTGGCTGAATATATCCGGCACGTAATTTAAAGGGACCGTATTTCATTTTTAATGCGGCTTTATATAAACTAATCCCGCTTTTATCACCGCTCCAGTCTTCAGAATAGGCTTTATTACTCGATGAAAAAGCAATTTCGTTCGGATGGCTGCTGTCACCGGACTCCGTCATTTCTATCGCAGTGAAGGCTGCAACATCAATACCGATGATATCCGCCGCATAACCCGAAGAGAAGTCCAGATTACCGTTCCATGTACCATGCGCAAGATTTGTTTTATATTTTCCAGAAGCAATATCCTTACGGTCTCTCTCCCGCTGCCAATAATAAACATTACCATTCAGCTGACTGTCATCAATAAAACCTGCCCCATTCACCTCCGGTGATAAAACGAAATAACTGCCTGTCATCAGTAACGACAGAGTTAATACTTTATAGTTACGGGTATACTCAGACATATCGCGGATCCTTCCCGATAGTAATATTCAACAGTAAAATGATTAAATAATTACAGTGATAACAGCATATCTTCCCTGCACAACGTTATTCATCGGCTTCAGAATATTTTTCGTGACACGAATTATCAAGCTATTTCCGCGTGAAATATCAAATGCATGATAAAGTTCACAAAAAGAATAAATGTTAAAAATAATAAAAATCAGGAAGATATAATTATCGGAAATAAGCAATAATGGTAAGAGCGTTAAAATAATAATAGGTTATTTCAATCCAAAAAAAAACGCCACAAACGTGGCGTTTTTCCCGTTATTTCAGTCAGCCGATTCAGGAACCGGCTTTAGCCCAGGTATCCCGAAGTCCGACGGTGCGGTTAAAAACCAGCTTTTCAGGACAGGAATACACAGTATCAGCACAGAAATAACCTTCCCGCTCAAACTGATACGAGAAAGAAGCGACTGCATTTTGCAGGCTCTGTTCCGCATAGCCATGGCGAATTTCCAGCGATTCAGGGTTAATCGTTGACAGGAAATCGTCTTCTGCTCCGGGATTAGCGACACTGAACAGGCGATCATACAAACGGAATTCAGCAGGCACACCGGCGGTTACCGATACCCAGTGGATCACACCTTTAACTTTACGTCCGTCGGCAGGATCTTTGCTCAGCGTCTCCGTATCGCACTGGCAATAAATAGTCGTGATATTACCCGCCTCGTCTTTTTCCACCCGCTCAGCTTTTATCACATAGGCATTGCGCAGACGAACCTCTTTACCTGTCACCAGACGTTTATAATGTTTGTTGGCTTCTTCACGGAAATCAGCACGGTCAATCCAAACCTCACGGCTAAACACCACTTCACGGCTTCCCATCTCCGGGCGGTTCGGATGATTAGGCATCGATAACACTTCCGTGTGACCTTCCGCCAGGTTTTCCAACACGACACGAACCGGGTCAAGGACCGCCATCGCCCGCGGTGCATTTTCATTTAAATCATCACGAATACAGGACTCCAGCGAGGCCATTTCAACAATATTGTCCTGTTTGGTTACCCCGATACGACGGCAAAACTCACGTACAGAAGCCGCGGTGTAACCCCGACGACGCAGGCCTGAAACAGTCAGCATGCGCGGGTCGTCCCAGCCTTCCACAATATTTTCGGCCACCAGCTGTGTCAGTTTACGTTTCGACATCACCGCATATTCGAGATTCAGGCGGGAAAATTCGTACTGACGCGGGTGACTTTCAATCGAAATATTGTCCAGTACCCAGTCATACAACCGGCGGTTATCCTGGAACTCCAGAGTACAGAGTGAATGGGTAATCCCTTCCAGCGCATCGGAAATACAGTGAGTAAAGTCATACATCGGATAAATGCACCATGCATTACCGGTCTGGTGATGCTCAGCAAATTTAATCCGGTACAGCACCGGGTCACGCATGACCATAAAACTGGATGCCATATCGATTTTAGCGCGCAGGCAGGCCGTCCCCTCAGCAAACTCACCGTTGCGCATTTTCTCAAATAATGCCTGGTTTTCTGCCGGGCTGCGGTCACGGTAAGGACTGTTTTTACCCGCTGATGTCAGTGAACCACGGTATTCACGGATTTGTTCCGGAGAAAGCTCATCCACGTAAGCCAGGCCTTTCTGAATCAGTTCCATCGCGTACTGATACAACTGTTCAAAATAGTCTGAAGAATAGTGGATCTGACCATCCCACTGATATCCCAGCCATTGCACATCACGTTTAATCGACTCGACAAACTCCACGTCTTCTTTGACCGGGTTGGTGTCATCAAAGCGTAAATTACATTGCCCCTGATAGTCCTGTGCAATACCAAAGTTCAGGCAGATAGATTTCGCATGCCCAATGTGCAGGTAGCCGTTAGGTTCGGGTGGAAAACGGGTATGCACCGTGTTGTGCTTACCGCTCGCCAGATCTTCATCAATAATCTGGCGAATAAAGTTCGTTGGGCGGGCTTCAGCCTCACTCATCTCAATTTCCTCAGTACGTAGATCAGGGTGATTACCCATAAAGTTACCGGATATGATCCACAAAGCGACACCGGGAAACAACCGTTAGTTGATAAACAAAGATAAAAAAGGCAGGAATGACTTCCTGCCTGATGATCGTCCGGGAAAAATCAGCCTTTTATCTGATAAATCTCCGTTTCTCCTGCTACTACTGTCTCACCGGCCAGCAGGGTCAGCCCGCTGTAATCATCAATATTACTGATAACCACAGGGCTTATCATCGACCGCGCATGGCTATTCAGGTAATCGAGATCCATTTCCAGTATCGGCTGCCCGGCAACCACGCTGTCACCTTCCGTGATCAGACAACGGAAGCCGTTTCCTTCCAGTGCCACCGTATCCAGCCCCATATGTACCACAACTTCCGCACCGCACTCTGACTCCAGACAGAAGGCATGGTGCGTGGCAAATATTTTGACGACTGTGCCACTGAGCGGAGAGACCACCGTACTGCCTGATGGCAGGATTGCCAGACCATCGCCGACCGCCTTAGAAGCAAATGCCTCATCGGGAACGTCTTCAATCGCCACAACTTTACCGCTGACCGGTGCCACCAGAGTCGCAACAACTGGCTGAGTGCTGTTACGGGTGGCCTGTTGCGGTGTGTTTTCTGCTGCTTTGCGGGCTGCAGGCTCCGGAGTACCTGCCGCCGGTACCGGCCCTTTTTCCAGTACCGTTTTCATTGCCCTGGCGATGCTTTCGGCCTGGGTTCCGACCACAATCTGGACACTTTGTTTATTCAGACGGATCACCCCGGCCGCCCCCAGTTTTTTGGCCAGCGAATCATTCACCCGCTCAGCGTCGGCCACATTAAGACGCAGGCGTGTAATGCAGGCATCAATAGCCGTCAGGTTATCTGAACCTCCGACAGCACCAATATAACGCCTTGCCAGAGTCTCCGTGGCTGATTCTTTACTGTCAGCAGGCTCAATATCTTCATCATAACCATCTGATTCATCACCACTGACCGCCAGTTCACGGCCCGGTGTTTTCAGATTAAATTTCAGAATAGTGAACCGGAAAACAACGTAGTAGATAACAAAGAACACCAGTCCCTGAGGGATCAACATATACCAGTGTGTCGCCAGCGGATTACGGGTCGACAAGACCAGGTCCACCAGTCCGGCACTGAAACCGAATCCGGCAATCCAGTGCATAGATGCAGCAATAAAGACCGAAATACCGGTCAGCACGGCATGTATCAGATACAGCACCGGGGCAACAAACATAAATGAAAATTCAAGAGGTTCGGTAATACCGGTGAAAAATGCAGCGAAAGCCGCGGCCAGCATAATACTGCCGACTTTGGCACGGTTTTCCGGGCGAGCACACTGCCAGATAGCCAGCGCAGCACCGGGTAAACCAAACATCATCACCGGAAAGAAACCCGCCTGATAACGCCCGGTAATACCGACAATGCCGGTTCCGTTGGCAATAGATTCAGCGCCGCCGAGAAATTTAGGGATATCGTTAATACCGGCCACATCAAACCAGAACACAGAATTCAGCGCATGGTGCAAACCGACCGGAATCAGTAAACGGTTAAAAAAGGCATAGATCCCTGCGCCTGCCGCCCCCAGTTTCTGGATATGTTCGCCAAAAGAGACCAGCACACCAAAGATCACCGGCCAGATATACATCAGTAAAAAGGCCACCACAATCATCAGAAACGATACCAGGATCGGCACCAGCCGTCGGCCACTGAAAAAAGACAGCGCTTTGGGTAATTCCACATGGCTGAAACGGTTATAGACCTCTGCTGAAAGGATCCCGACCAGTATACCGACAAACTGATTATTAATTTTTCCGAAAGCCGCAGGAACCTGGTCAACAGGGATCTTTTGTATCATTGAGACGGCGGCCGGTGAACACAGCGTCGTCACCACCAGGAAGCCGACAAACCCGGTTAATGCGGCAGAGCCATCTTTGTCTTTCGATAAACCATAGGCTACCCCGATAGCAAATAACACTGACATATTATCAATAATTGCCGACCCGGATTTAATCAGCAGGGCAGCTAACGCATTTCCTGCCCCCCAGGCATCCGGATCCAGCCAGTAACCTACCCCCATCAGAATGGCGGCAGCGGGCAAGGTTGCAACCGGCACCATCAGTGCACGCCCGACTTTCTGTAAATAACCGATTATATTCACTAATCTCCCCTCTGAAACAGGCTGTTCAACGCCTATGCCTGCCGAACCTTACATCGTAAGTCATTCAGACAGTGCCAGCACCAAAACTCTCTGCGATTGAGTGTATGTAGTTTTTAATTCGCTTCGCAAATTAATTCCCGTTTTATCGTGATTAAAATCAACAAAAATTACATTGCAAGATAGATGCCACTGGTAATAACTCACTACTTATTTTATGATTTTAATTATCGATACAGCATCCCTGCCAGAGTGTTATTGTGTCGGCCCTTAATCCGCAACAACCGGCACTCTCTCACCGTTAACTGATTTGTTTACTGAATTGAGGTAATGTATGAGACTCATCCCGCTGGAAACCTCAGCCGAAGTTGCATGCTGGGCAGCCAGGCATATCACCCAACGCATTAATGCCTTCGCTCCGAATGCCGACCGTCCTTTTATTCTCGGCTTACCCACCGGAAGCACGCCCCGGCAAACCTACCAGCATTTGATCCGGATGCACCAAAATGGTGAGGTCAGCTTTAAGCACGTTGTGACCTTTAATATGGACGAATATGTCGGTTTACCCAGACAGCATCCGGAAAGCTATCATACGTTTATGCACCGGAATTTCTTTGACCATATTGATATTCCGGCCGACAACATTAATCTGCTGGACGGTAATGCCAGTGATGTTGATGCCGAATGTCAGCGCTATGAAAATAAAATCCGCCAGTACGGTAAAGTTCACCTGTTTATGGGCGGTGTGGGTAATGACGGCCATATCGCTTTTAATGAACCGGCATCCTCACTGGCATCCCGGACACGTATTAAAACCCTGACTCAGGAAACCCGTCTTGCTAATTCACGTTTTTTTGGCGGTGATGTCAGTCAGGTGCCAAAACATGCGCTGACCGTTGGTGTCGGAACACTGCTGGATGCTGAAGAAATCATGATTCTGGTGAACGGACAGGTAAAGTCACTGGCACTGCAGGCTGCAGTGGAAGGCAATGTTAATCACCTCTGGACCATCAGTTGCCTGCAATTACACGCTAAATCCATTATCGTCTGTGACGAACCTGCCACCGGTGAACTGAAAGTAAAAACCGTAAAGTACTTCCGTGAAATGGAAGCTGATAATATAAAAGATATTTAACTCAGCAAGTAATGCAGATAACGGATCCCCGCCCGGTGTGACGGGCCGCTTTATTATCTGACGGAGAACCTCAAATGTACGCTTTAGTGAATGGCCGGATTTATACGGGATATCAGGTACTTGATGATCATGCGGTTCTGATCAAAGACGGACGGATTGCACAACTCTGCCCTGCCCGTCAGTTACCGGAAAATACCCCCCGCCATGACGTGTCAGGGGCAATCATCTCTCCCGGCTTTATTGACCTGCAATTGAATGGCTGTGGCGGTGTACAGTTTAACGATGAGTTATCCGCTCTGAGTATCGACACACTGGCGATCATGCAACGGGCCAACGAAAAATCCGGCTGCACCAGTTTTCTGCCGACTCTGATAACCAGTACCGACGAGATGATCATTAAAGCTGTTAAGACCATGCAGCAATGGCTGACGCAACATAAACACCAGGCGCTGGGGCTGCATATTGAAGGCCCCTGGTTGAATAAAATTAAAAAAGGGACCCACAACCCGGACTTAATCCGCCCCGTAACTGCAGAATTATTAAAATTTCTTTGTGATAATGCTGATGCCGTTAGTCAGATCACTCTGGCACCGGAAAATGTGAGCGCAGAAGACATCCGCGCCTTACGTAAAGCAGGTATTATCGTTTCAGCGGGCCATTCTAATGCCACTTATGCCAGGGCCATCGAGGGCTTCGATGCCGGCATTACCAGCGCGACTCACCTGTATAATGCGATGACAGCAGCCGCCGGCCGTGAACCGGGATTAACAGGGGCGATCTTTGACTCCCCGCAGGTCTACTGTGGTGTTATCGCGGATGGCCTGCATGTTCATTATGCCAATATTCGTAATGCCAAAGCCATCAAAGGTGACAAGCTGATGCTGGTCACCGATGCCACTGCCCCGGCCGGGGCCGATATTGAACAGTTCATTTTTGCCGGTAAAACAATATACTATCGCAACGGCTTGTGTGTGGATGAGCAGGGTACGCTAAGTGGTTCTTCACTGACCATGATTGAAGCCGTGCGTAATTGTGTTGAACATGCAGGATTCTCTCTGGAGGAAACCCTGCGCATGGCAACTCTCTATCCGGCCAGGGCTATGGGCGCAGAGGAACAGCTGGGGTCGATTCAGCAAGGCAAAGTAGCCAACCTGACTGTTTTTTCTCGTGACTTTACAATATTAAAAACTATCGTTAATGGTGACGTGGTTTTCAGCAGGTAAGTATTTAATGGGCACTGGCAGACAGACGCAAATTGGTAATATTGATCTTGTTAAGCAATTAAACAGCGCAGCAGTATATCGCCTGATTGATCAGGAGGGACCTATATCCCGGATACAGATTGCAGAAATCAGCCAGCTTGCCCCCGCCAGCGTTACCAAAATTACCCGCCAGCTGATTGAGCGCGGACTGATTAAAGAAGTCGAGCAGCAGGCATCCACCGGCGGACGACGGGCAATTTCTATTGTGACCGAAAACCACGGTTTCCATACCATTGCAGTACGTCTGGGCCGCCAGGATGCTACCCTGGCACTGTTTGACTTAGGTGGCGAATTACTGGCCGAACAACACTACCCTGTTCCATACAGCGAACAGGATGCCGTCGAAGCTGCATTATTTTCAGCTATCGATAGCTTTATGCAGCAACAGCACAGGGTACTGAAAGAAATCATTGCCATCGCCGTTATTTTGCCGGGCCTGGTCGATCCGGAACGCGGTGTAGTGCGCTTTATGCCACATATTGGTAAAACTCACTGGCCACTGGTGAAAAATCTGACCGCCCGTTTTAATATTGCCAGCTTCGTCGGCCACGATATTCGCAGCCTGGCCCTGGCCGAACACTATTTTGGCGCTACCCGTGATTGCGCAGATTCCTTACTGGTGCGTATTCACCGTGGAACCGGTGCCGGAATTATTGTGAACGGTAATATTTTTCTCGGCAGTAATGGAAACGTCGGGGAAATTGGCCATATACAGGTTGATCCTTTAGGTGAGCGTTGTTACTGCGGTAACTTTGGCTGTCTGGAAACGATTGCCTCGAACAATGCAATTACAGAAAAAGCACAGAAACTAATAGCAGAAGGCTATCCCGGTACGCTGCACCCGTCAGCCACCGGCATCGCCGATATCTGCCGGGCCGCCTGTGAGGGTGATACCATGGCCCGGGCGCTGATCACCGACGTGGGCATCCATCTGGGTAAAGCGCTGGCGATGGCCATTAATCTGTTTAACCCACAAAAAGTTGTACTGGCAGGAGAGATCACCGCCGCAGAAGAGATACTCTTCCCGGTGATCCGCAGCTGTATTGATAATCAGGCACTGAATGATTTTCGTCAGAACCTGCCGGTGGTACGTTCACAACTGGATAACCGCTCTGCTATTGGTGCTTTCGCGCTGGCCAAACGTGCGATGCTGAACGGCATCCTGCTGCAGCATTTACTGGAAGAATAATAACGTAATTTTGCAACTCTACTTGCGGATGGTAATGAATGACGATTAAGAATGTGATTTGCGATATTGACGGCGTTTTAATGCATGATAATACGGCCGTTGAGGGTGCTAAAGAATTTCTGCACGGTTTACTGGAAAAAGAAATTCCGCTGGTGGTACTGACCAATTATCCGTCACAGACAGAGCAGGATCTTGCTAACCGTTTCTCTTCTGCTGGTATTACCCTGCCCGAATCTGCTTTCTATACCTCGGCCATGGCCACCGCAGATTTTTTACGCCGCCAGGAAGGGAAAAAAGCCTATGTCATTGGCGAAGGCGCACTTATTCATGAATTGTACAAAGCCGGATTTACGATTACTGATATCAACCCCGACTTTGTGATTGTCGGAGAGACCCGGTCTTTTAACTGGGAAATGATGCATAAAGCGGCATTCTTTATCGTCAACGGTGCACGCTTTATTGCGACCAACCCTGACTCTCACGGGCGTGGTTTTGTCCCGGCGTGCGGTGCGTTATGTGCCGGTATTGAGCGAATTTCAGGGCGTAGTCCGTTCGTGGTCGGTAAACCCAGCCCCTATATTATGCGGGCAGCTCTTAACAAAATGCATGCCCATTCCGAAGACACGGTGATTATCGGCGATAATCTGCGAACCGATATTCTGGCCGGATTCCAGGCCGGTTTAAAAACGGTTCTGGTGTTATCGGGTGTATCACAGGCGGAAGATGTCAGTCAGTTACCCTTCAGGCCGGACTGGATTTATCCATCAGTCGCTGATATAGACCTGTTCTGAACCAGAGTATTTTCTGATAACACACCCGGTGCCGGTTAAAGATATCTTCAGGGTATCCGCTTCCGGCACGATTAATATACCCGAACCCGCTCATTCCTTGTCGGGCGAGCAGAGTATAAAAAACAGACGGAAAGGCAGTTTCTTTAAATTAAATTCAAAAAACACCCACAAAAACTGAATATTTTTTAATATTACAGCCCTGCAAACCACTATTTCCAATTTCAGAATTAAATGACTTGCCAACCTCCGGTGTAATAGCGCATTTTCTTATATATCGCGCCCGGACAGGCAGCTGTTAATCACTATTATTTATTCTGACAATATTACCGTCTATGCACTCAGGAGTAGCTTATGTGTTCGATTTTTGGGGTTCTGGATCTGAAAACGGATCCCGTTGAATTGCGTAAAAAAGCGCTGGAACTTTCGCGTCTGATGCGTCACCGTGGCCCGGACTGGTCAGGTATTTATGCTGATGATAATGCGATTCTGGCCCATGAACGCTTATCAATTGTTGACGTCAATAACGGAGCACAACCACTGTACAACGCAGCCGGTACCCACGTTCTGGCGGTCAACGGCGAAATCTATAACCATCGCGCACTGCGTGCAGAACTGAGTGACCGCTATCAGTTCCAGACAGACTCAGACTGTGAAGTTATTCTGGCCCTGTATCAGGAAAAAGGTATCGATTTCCTCGACGATTTACAGGGGATGTTTGCCTTCATTCTTTACGATAAAGAAAAAAACAGCTGGCTGATCGGCCGCGATCATATCGGGATTATCCCGCTGTATATTGGTTATGATGAGCACGGTAACCTGTTTGCTGCCTCTGAGATGAAAGCACTGGTACCGGTGTGTCGTACTATCAGCGAATTCCCGCCGGGAAGCTATATGTCCAGCACCGACGGAGAAATTCGTCAGTACTACCAGCGTGACTGGATGGAATATGACAATGTTGCTAATAACAAGACTGATGCGGCTGCACTGAAAGAAGCGCTGGAAGAGTCAGTGAAAAGCCATCTGATGTCAGATGTACCTTACGGAGTCTTATTATCAGGCGGCCTGGATTCGTCGATTATTTCGGCTGTTACCAAGCGTTTTGCGGCCAGACGTATTGAAGATCAGGATAAAAGTGATGCCTGGTGGCCTCAGCTGCACTCTTTCGCCGTTGGCCTGAAAGGCGCACCGGACCTGAAAGCAGCCAAAGAAGTGGCTGATTCGCTGGGGACTGTACACCATGAAATTCACTTCACCGAGCAGGAAGGGCTGGATGCTATCCGTGATGTGATTTATCACATCGAAACTTACGATGTTACCACCATCAGGGCATCCACCCCGATGTACCTGATGTCGCGTAAGATCAAAGCGATGGGCATTAAAATGGTGCTGTCAGGTGAAGGTGCGGACGAAGTGTTTGGTGGTTATCTGTATTTCCACAAAGCGCCTGATGCCCGAGAATTCCACGAGGAAAACGTCCGTAAACTGGCAGCACTGCATATGTACGATTGCGCCAGAGCGAACAAAGCCATGTCCGCATGGGGAGTAGAAGCCCGTGTGCCTTTTCTGGATAAAAAATTCCTCGATGTGGCCATGCGTATTAACCCGGCAGATAAAATGTGTGGCAGTAACGGAAAAATGGAAAAACACATTCTGCGTGAATGCTTCTCTTCCTATCTGCCGGAAAGCGTGGCATGGCGTCAGAAAGAGCAGTTTTCTGATGGTGTCGGCTATAGCTGGATCGATACACTGAAAGCAGTCGCGGCCAGCCAGATCACTGATCAGCAACTTGAGATGGCGCACTTCCGTTTCCCGTACAATACACCCGCGTCGAAAGAAGCCTTTTTGTACCGTGAGATATTTGAAGAGTTGTTCCCTGTTGCGACGGCCGCAGAATGTGTGCCTGGCGGTCCTTCGGTCGCCTGCTCCTCGGCGAAAGCCATTGAATGGGACGACGCTTTCAAAACCATGGATGACCCGTCAGGACGTGCCGTAGGCGTCCACCAGTCAGCCTACTGATTTATTATTCCCCTGTTTATCGGGCCGCGTTTTCGCGGCCTTTTTTATGGGCACCGTCCGGTGATTTACTGCAGTCCCGTCAGCGGACCGGAGCGCAGCTTAGCCATGATGGCACGGTCAGTTTCTCCTTATATCCCCCGCAGTTCGGTCTGATCCGCAGGATCGGGTAAAGCAACAGCACAAAACGACCAACAATTCACCATTATGGTTATTCACCATTCAAACAAACCCTTTCAGGTAAAAAACGTCAAAAAACTTGTTGACGATCATGGGTCAACTCCGCATAATGCGCCCCGCAACGCCGATGAAGGTAACGCAAAAACATACGTATGGCTACGTAGCTCAGTTGGTTAGAGCACATCACTCATAATGATGGGGTCACAGGTTCGAATCCCGTCGTAGCCACCATGTTTTGCGGGAGTGGCGAAATTGGTAGACGCACCAGATTTAGGTTCTGGCGCCGCAAGGTGTGCGAGTTCAAGTCTCGCCTCCCGCACCATTATCTTCAGAGTTTAGCAGGTGGGATATCGCCAAGCGGTAAGGCACCGGTTTTTGATACCGGCATTCCCTGGTTCGAATCCAGGTATCCCAGCCACATTGAAAAGCAGTAAACGGCTACGTAGCTCAGTTGGTTAGAGCACATCACTCATAATGATGGGGTCACAGGTTCGAATCCCGTCGTAGCCACCAAATAAAATTGGGGTGTCGCCAAGCGGTAAGGCACTGGTTTCTGATACCAGCATTCCGGGGTTCGAATCCCTGCACCCCAGCCAATTTTGAAAGCTCACTCCGGTGAGCTTTTTTCTTTTGTGTTTTTTACTTACTGTCAGCCCATAAAAAACGGTCCGCAGACCGCTTTATCTCTCGACAGAACACTCTCTGAATTGATCCGGGGCTATAACCCCAGCGCATAGCTGAGGGCTTTCTTTTTCAGCCAGCCACCACGCTGGGCAGCCATCAGGGCAAGGTTTCTCGCCAGCATTAACGGATGGCTCCGGTTACTGAATGCCAGATAGAAAAGATCCATTCCGCTTTGCATCAGTAAATTATCTTTGTAGCGTTTACGCTGATAACGGTTCAGCACCTCTGACTGCCACCAGTCACACCCCGCTTTTCGTGCTTCCGCCAGAACATCAATTAATCCGTCAACATCACGATACCCGAGATTAACCCCCTGCCCTGCCAGCGGATTAATCGTATGAGCTGCATCACCGACCAGTGCCAGCCCGGGACGCACATAACCGGTGGCATGTCGACGAGTCAGAGGGAATGCACCGCAGCCCAGTACTGTGACTTTACCGAGGCGGTCAGGAAAATGGCTGGCGACCTGCTGATTAAGCTGACTGAGCGGCAGCCTGGATAATTGCCGGATGCGGGCCGGGCTGTCATACCAGACCAGTGAAGCATAATTGTCATGTAATGGCAGGAATGCCCGTGGTCCCTGCGGCGTAAATTGTTGCCAGGTACTGTCACCGGGCGGATTTTCACATTCTGCCGAAATCAGCATACAGGATTGTGAATAATCCCAGCCATTAACCCCGATGCCTGCCAGCTGGCGAACCTTTGAGTTAGCGCCGTCGGCCCCCACCCATAACCGGGTGGTAAGCTGCTGACCGCTCTGCAGAGTCAGCTGCCAGTATTGGCCGTTGTAGCTGGCGGATGTCACGCTGGCCGGACACAGCAGGGTTATGTCCTGCGACTGCATTTTATGCCACAAGGCTGATTGCAGGACACTGTTCTCCACCATATAACCCAGCTCAGGCAAACCGAGTGACGCCGCATCAAACACCGCGTGGGCATTCTGCCATTCCCAGGTTTCCAGACGACGGTACGGAGTACAGCGCATCGCCTGCACGGCGTCCCAGACTTCAAGCTCTTTAAGTAACCCTACCGAAGCCGCCCCTATTGCCGAAATACGGACATCCGGCAGGCTTGCGGGATCAAAGGGACGCGGTAACTGGTGGTCTATCACCGCCACCCTGAACTGATGCCGTGCTAAACCACAGGCCAGAGCCGCACCGACCATACCCCCGCCGGTGATCACTACATCAAATTGATCTTCCTGCATGTGACTATCCTTCCCATGACTGATTACCCGCCATCATCCGGGCTACGTTAATCGCCACAGTGTACCGGAAAATCAAGTCACGATCAGAAAAGCCTCCGCACTGGTCACAACAGCAGCAAAGCATTACAATATGCCGCCTGCACATCCTTGCACTGAATTAATGGCCAGTTTGATGACAAAAAAATTGCACATAAAGACCTGGGGCTGCCAGATGAACGAGTACGATTCATCTAAAATGTCAGACCTCCTGAATACAACCCACGGCTTTACTCTGACCGAGAATGCGGAAGAGGCGGACGTATTATTGCTTAATACCTGCTCTATCCGTGAAAAGGCCCAGGAAAAAGTATTCCACCAGCTGGGACGCTGGAGAATTTTAAAAGAAAAAAATCCGGAACTGATTATCGGTGTCGGCGGTTGTGTTGCATCACAGGAAGGCGACCATATCCGCCAGCGCGCACATTATGTGGATATCGTGTTCGGTCCGCAGACACTGCATCGTCTGCCGGAAATGATCAACAGTGTCCGGGGTAACAAAAGCCCGGTAGTTGATATCAGCTTCCCGGAAATCGAGAAATTTGACCGTTTGCCGGAACCTCGTGCCGATGGCCCTACAGCCTTTGTTTCCATAATGGAAGGCTGTAATAAATACTGTACTTTCTGCGTGGTCCCTTATACACGTGGTGAAGAAGTCAGCCGTCCCAGCGATGATATTCTGTTCGAAATCGCCCAGCTGGCTGCTCAGGGGGTGCGTGAAGTTAACCTGCTGGGTCAGAACGTCAATGCTTACCGGGGCGAAAATTTCGATGGCTCGGTCTGTAGTTTTGCCGACCTGTTACGTCTGGTCGCTGCGATTGACGGCATTGACCGTATCCGCTTTACCACCAGTCATCCGATTGAGTTTACCGATGATATTATCGATGTCTATCGCGATACTCCGGAGCTGGTCAGCTTCCTGCATTTACCAGTGCAAAGCGGTGCCGATCGGATCCTGACGCTAATGAAGCGCGCACACACCGCGCTGGAATTCAAAGCGATTATCCGTAAACTGCGTGAAGCACGGCCGGATATCCAAATCAGTTCTGACTTTATTATCGGTTTCCCGGGTGAAACTCAGGAAGACTTCGAAAAGACCATGAAACTGATTGCTGATGTTAATTTTGATATGAGCTTCAGTTTTATCTATTCTGCCAGGCCCGGTACTCCGGCGGCGGATTTGCCTGACGACGTCAGCGAAGAAGAGAAAAAACAGCGTTTATGGATCCTTCAGGAACGGATTAACCAGCAGGCAATGGCCTGGAGCCGGCGTATGCTGGGGACAGTTCAGCGGGTACTGGTGGAAGGCACTTCACGTAAAAATCTGATGGAACTTTCCGGTCGTACCGAAAATAACCGCGTGGTCAATTTCGAAGGCACCCCGGATATGATTGGTAAATTCGTCGATGTTGAAATAGTCGATGTCTATCCTAACTCATTGCGTGGTGTCGCCGTCCGTACGGAAAAAGAGATGGAACTGCGCGTCACTGAGTCTCCGGCTTCGGTCATTGCCCGCACCCGTAAAGAAAACGAGACCGGTGTCGGTATCTGGCAGCCCTGATCCCGTTATCCGCTGCGGCAGCCTTCCGCTGCCGCAAAAAGCCTGCCTCCGGGGGCTGGATTTTTCTGATTCCGCCCCGATATCCTGATATACCATTTAATTTCTGACAAACAGCATCACTAGCGGCTATCCCCCTGTAAAACAGGCAGCATAGTGTGTTGTTGATTAACCGGCCCTCAGCGACCCATAGGATTACTTTGAATATCGAAACCCGCGAAATAGCCCTCGAACCAGCAGATAATCAGCGTCTGCTCAGTCTGACCGGCCCTGTTGACGATAATCTGAAACATCTGGAACGTCGCCTCGGGATAGAGATTAATCGCCGCGATAACCGTTTTACTCTGTCCGGCAAACCCCTGTGCGTGGATGCTGCGGAACATATACTGAAAAATCTGTATGTGGAGACAGCACCGGTACGCGGTAAAAGCAAAGAGATTGATCCGGAAGCTATTCATCTGGCAATCAAAGAAAGTCGTGTATTGGAACAGACCGCCGACAGTGTGCCGGATTACGGTAAGGCGGTTAATATTCAGACTAAGCGCGGGGTGATCAAACCACGCACCCCGAACCAGACGAGCTATATTGCCCATATTCTCGACCATGATATTACCTTTGGTATTGGCCCTGCCGGTACCGGCAAAACCTATCTGGCAGTGGCTGCGGCAGTCGATGCTCTGGAACGCCAGGAAGTCCGGCGCATCCTGCTGACCCGTCCGGCGGTTGAAGCCGGAGAGAAGCTGGGGTTTTTGCCGGGTGACCTGAGTCAGAAAGTTGACCCTTATTTACGGCCATTGTATGACGCGCTGTTTGAAATGCTGGGCTTTGAGCGTGTTGAGAAACTGATTGAACGTAATGTAATTGAAGTGGCTCCGCTGGCGTATATGCGTGGTCGTACATTAAATGATGCGTTTATCATTCTGGATGAAAGTCAGAACACCACTATTGAACAGATGAAAATGTTTCTGACCCGTATTGGTTTTAACTCCAAAGCGGTGATCACCGGGGATGTCACACAGATCGATCTCCCCCGTAATGCACGCTCTGGCCTGAAACACGCCATTGAAGTCTTATCCGGCGTGAAAGAGCTCAGTTTTAATTTCTTCCACAGTGAAGATGTGGTGCGCCATCCCGTGGTAGCACGGATAGTGGTCGCCTATGAAGCCTGGGAAGAAGCTGACCAGAAACGCCGTGAGCGGCAGGCTGAAGAGCGTAAAAAAGAAGCGCTTTCCCCCCCGCAGGAGAATGTATGAGCAGTAACGTAACACTTGATTTGCAGAATGCCTGTGAAAATACCCGCGGACTCCCGGATGAAGCTTCCTTTCTCCGCTGGCTGACGGCAACCGTCAGCCTGTTTCAGCCCGAGAGTGAGGTGACTATCCGGCTGGTAGATGAAGCAGAAAGCCACGAACTGAATCTGACCTACCGCGGTATGGACAAACCGACTAACGTGCTGTCCTTTCCGTTTGAGGCACCGCCGGGCATCGAGGATTTACCCCTGCTTGGGGACCTGATTATCTGCCGGCAGGTCGTCGAACGTGAAGCTGCGGATCAGCAGAAACTGGCCGAAGCTCACTGGGCACATATGGTAGTGCATGGTACCCTGCATTTGTTAGGCTACGACCACATCATTGATGATGAAGCCGAAGAGATGGAAGGCATTGAAACAGAGATAATGCTTGCTATGGGCTATCCTGACCCGTACATTTCCGAGAAAGATATGGATTAATCACCGGTTTCTGCCGGTCACCCTGCTGTCAGTGACGCCCCCTGACAGCATTTATTCCCCCACAGAGAGAACTAAATAAATACGCCATGAGCGATGACCATTCACAAAACAGCGATACCCCCGCCAGTAAAAAGGGATTTTTTTCTTTACTGATCAACCAACTGTTTCACGGTGAACCCCAGAACCGTGACGAGTTGCTGGAGCTGATCCGCGACTCAGAGCAGAAAGACCTGATTGATCAGGACACCCGCGATATGATGGAAGGCGTGATGGAAATTGCCGAGCAGCGGGTAAGAGATATTATGATCCCACGCTCTCAGATGATCACCCTCAAACAGGACCAGAGTCTCGAAGAATGTCTCGATGTTATCATTGAGTCTGCCCACTCACGGTTTCCGGTGATCAGTGAAGATAAAGATCATGTGGAAGGTATCCTGATGGCGAAGGACCTGTTGCCGTTTATGCGCAGCAGTTCGGCACCATTCAGTATCGCTGAGGTATTACGTCCGGTGGTTGTCGTCCCGGAAAGTAAACGTGTCGACCGTATGCTCAAAGAGTTTCGCTCCCAGCGTTACCATATGGCGATAGTGATTGATGAATTTGGCGGCGTTTCCGGACTGGTCACCATTGAAGATATTCTTGAACTGATTGTCGGCGAAATCGAGGATGAATATGACGAAGAGGATGCCAGCGATATCCGGCAGCTGAGTCGCCATACTTATTCCCTGCGGGCCCTGACAACTATTGAAGACTTTAATGAGTTGTTTGGTACCGGGTTTAGTGATGAAGAAGTCGATACTATCGGTGGCCTGGTGATGCAAAGTTTCGGGCATCTGCCGGCCAGGGGCGAAAATATTACGATTGACGGTTATCAGTTCAAAGTGGCAATGGCCGACAGACGTCGCATCCTCCAGGTACACGTTAAAATCCCGGATGATGCCACTCCTCCTCAACTTGAAGACGAATAACAGCCTATGACGGCCCTGAATCAGTTATTCCGGCAGCAGAAAATACGTCTGTTGCTGGCTTTACTTACGGGTGCCGTCGGCACCCTGGCATTCTCTCCTTTTGATTTCTGGCCTGCCGCCCTGATCTCCCTGACAGGTTTACAGGCGTTAACTCTGAAACGCTCCACCCCGCAGGCGATAGCGATTGGTTTTTTCTGGGGAATGGGGCTATTCGGCTCAGGCGTCAACTGGGTATACGTCAGTATTGCCACTTTCGGTGGTATGCCTGGCCCGGTAAATGTATTTCTGGTGGTCTTGCTGGCGGGCTGGTTGTCCCTTTTCCCGATGTTATTCAGTGGATTACTCAACCGGTTCTGGCCGGCCGCCACCCCGTGGCGACTGTTTCTAGCCGCCCCGGCACTATGGCAGTTCACCGAGTTCTTACGCGGCTGGGTACTGACGGGGTTTCCGTGGCTGCAATTTGGCTACAGCCAGATCAACGGACCACTGAAAGGTCTGGCTCCCCTTGCCGGGGTCGAAAGTATTACCTTTGTCCTGATGCTGATTGCGGGCCTGATCACCTACAGTCTGCTACAGCGTCATTTACGTGCAGTGATAGCCGCGGTTTTGATTATGCTGGTCAGCTGGCCATTACGTTATCTGCACTGGTATCAGCCGGTCACTGAGCGCAAAGTATCAGTGGCGCTGGTTCAGGGGAACATTCCCCAGTCAATGAAATGGGACTCACGGCAGCTACAGACCACCCTGGATACCTATCTGCGCCTTACCCGCCCGGTATTAGGCAACGCCAGAATCATTATCTGGCCGGAATCGGCGATTACTGATCTTGAAAGCAACGAGCAGCCTTTTCTGACACAGCTGGATGACATTCTGCGCAATAATGGCAGTACCCTCGCAACCGGTATTGTCGATTCCAGATTGCAGGGTAATCGCTACCATGATTACAACACTGTCGTGGTTCTGGGTAATCCGCAGCAGCCCTACAGTTACCAAAGCCTGAATCGTTACCAGAAAAATCACCTGGTTCCTTTTGGTGAATTTGTGCCAATGGAAGATCTGCTGCGGCCGCTGGCTCCGTTTTTTGATTTACCTATGTCATCTTTCAGCCGTGGCCAGTATCGTCAGCCACCGTTAAACCTCGACGGTTATCATCTGACGACGGCTATCTGCTATGAGATTGTGCTGGGCGAGCACGTTCGCGATAATTTCCGGCCGGATACTGACTTTCTGCTGACTGTGTCTAACGATGCCTGGTTTGGCCACTCGATTGGCCCCTGGCAGCACCTGCAGATGGCGCGGATGCGGGCTCTGGAACTTGGCCGGCCGCTGCTGCGAGATACTAATAACGGGGTAACCGCTATTGTGAATCCGCAGGGTGATATTGTGCAGCAGCTTCCGCAGTTCAGTGAGGGTGTATTACAGGCTGAGGTCACGCCTGCGCGCGGGCTCACACCTTATGCCCGCAGTGGTAACCTGACGGTCTGGTTACTCTCTGCCGTAGCGATAGCTGCCTCACTGATAGCCCGCCGTCGCCGCTAATCTGTTTTGCCGGTGCTGTGCACCGGCGTCTCCTTTGTTTTCCGGGCAGTCTGGCGGGCAGCTTTGCGGCCCGGCGGCGCCGGAAATATCGCCGGCCATACGGGCTGAAACGACGATTTCTGTCACTCACCGCTGCCTGTTTCGATGATAAATACCGCCAGGGTGTAATGCGGGTGTTGTTGCGCGCTGACCTTATGGGTATGCTATGGGGATCGTATAAAAAACACTGCAGTAAGCTTCGCGCAATTCAACAAGGACCACAGGCTGCCATGCAAGAGCAATACCGCCCGGAAGAGATAGAATCTAAAGTCCAGCAATACTGGCACGATCAGGAAACCTTTAAAGTCACTGAACAGGAAGGGAAAGAAAAGTACTACTGCCTGTCAATGCTCCCCTATCCTTCTGGCCGTCTACATATGGGCCATGTGCGTAACTACACCATTGGTGATGTTATTGCCCGCTATCAGCGTCTGCTGGGTAAAAATGTTCTGCAGCCTATTGGCTGGGATGCATTTGGTCTGCCTGCCGAAGGTGCCGCTGTCAAAAATAATACCGCGCCTGCACCCTGGACCTACGAAAACATCGATTATATGAAAAACCAGCTGAAACTGCTGGGTTTTGGCTACGACTGGAGCCGTGAGCTGGCCACCTGTCAGCCGGAATACTATCGCTGGGAGCAATGGTTCTTTACGCAACTGTTTGAAAAAGGCCTGGTCTACAAAAAGACTTCCGCCGTCAACTGGTGTCCTAACGATCAGACCGTACTGGCCAACGAACAGGTTATCGAAGGCTGCTGCTGGCGTTGTGATACCAAAGTTGAGCGTAAAGAGATCCCCCAGTGGTTTATCAAAATTACTGACTATGCGGAAGAGTTACTGAATGACCTGGATACGCTGGAAGGCTGGCCTGAGCAGGTTAAAACCATGCAGCGTAACTGGATTGGCCGCTCGGAAGGGGTGGAAATCACCTTTAATGTGGCCGACAGCGACCAGAAACTGACGGTCTACACCACCCGCCCGGACACTTTTATGGGGGCGACCTATGTCGCTGTTGCCGCCGGACATCCGCTGGCACGCCAGGCGGCCATCGGTAACCCGCAACTGAGCGCGTTTATCGACGAATGCAGTAATACCAAAGTTGCTGAAGCTGATATGGCAACCATGGAGAAAAAAGGTCAGCCAACGGGCATGTTTGTTATCCATCCCCTGACCGGTGATAAATTACCCCTGTGGGTGGCTAACTTTGTCCTGATGGAATACGGCACAGGTGCGGTTATGGCCGTTCCCGGCCACGACCAGCGTGACTGGGAGTTCGCCAGCAAATATGGTCTGGCCATAAAACCCGTGATCCTCAATGAGGATGGCAGCGAACCGGATATCAGTGACGCGGCAATGACCGGTAAGGGAACGCTGTTTAATTCCGGACCGTTCGATGGACTGTCTCATCAGGACGGTTTCAACGCTATTGCTGATGCGCTGGCGGCCAAAGGTGTCGGTGAGCGTAAAGTAAACTACCGTCTGCGCGACTGGGGCGTGTCCCGTCAGCGTTACTGGGGTGCCCCGATCCCAATGGTAACTCTGGAAGACGGTACTGTCGTCCCGACGCCGGAAGATCAGTTACCTGTCATTCTTCCGGAAGATGTGGCAATGAACGGCATCACCAGTCCGATCAAAGCCGACCCTGAATGGGCCAAAACCACGGTGAATGGTCAGCCGGCACTGCGCGAAACCGATACTTTCGATACCTTTATGGAGTCATCCTGGTATTACGCGCGCTATACCTGTACGCATTATGACCAGGGAATGCTTGACCCGGCCGCCGCCAACTACTGGCTGCCGGTCGATCAGTATGTGGGTGGTATCGAACATGCCATTATGCACCTGATGTATTTCCGCTTCTTCCATAAACTGTTACGTGACGCCGGACTGGTAAACTCAAACGAGCCTGCCAAACGCCTGTTATGTCAGGGTATGGTACTGGCCGATGCCTTCTACTACACAGGCAGCAACGGTGAGCGTAACTGGGTTTCTCCGGTCGATGTTTCTGTCGTACGTGACGAGAAAGGCCGGATTACCAGTGCCACCGACAAAGATGGCCGTGAAGTGATTTATGCCGGTATGAGTAAGATGTCAAAATCTAAAAATAACGGTATTGACCCGCAGTTAATGGTAGAACGTTACGGCGCAGATACCGTCCGTCTGTTTATGATGTTCGCCTCTCCGGCAGAAATGACTCTGGAATGGCAGGAATCCGGCGTTGAAGGTGCTAACCGCTTCCTGAAACGTGTCTGGAAACTGGTCTATGACCATAGCAGCAAGGGCCCCGCTCCGGTGTTAGACGCCGGGCAGCTGAATGACGACCAGAAAGTACTGCGCCGTGATGTTCATAAAACGGTGGCAAAAGTCTCTGATGATATTGGCCGTCGTCAGACCTTCAACACGGCCATCGCCGCTGTGATGGAACTGATGAACAAACTGCTGAAAGCACCACAGGACACCGATCAGGATCGTGCTCTGATGCAGGAAGCGTTAGATGCCGTGGTTCGTTTACTGTATCCGTTCACCCCGCACGCCTGTTTTGAACTGTGGCAGACCCTGGGGCACAAACAGACTATCGACACCGCGCAATGGCCGGTGGCAGACGAAAGTGCCATGGTCGAAGACTCAGTACTGATTGTGGTTCAGGTGAATGGCAAGGTTCGCGGAAAAATTACGGTTCCGGTTAACTCCACTCAGGAGCAGGTGCAGGCTCTGGCCGCTCAGGAACACCTTGTGGCAAAATACCTGGAAGGCGTTACTGTACGTAAAGTTATTTACGTTCCGGGTAAACTGCTTAACCTGGTCGCAGGTTAAGTTCAGGAGGCGATGTGCGCAAACTTTTCTCAGCACTGATGATTGCGGTGGCCGTACTGGCCACCGCAGGTTGTGGTTTTCATACCAGCGGAACGACCCGGATCCCGAAGGAAATGCAAACCATGATATTAACCAGCAATGACCCATACGGGCCGCTGGCCAGGACCGTACGTCAGCAATTACGGCTTAATGATATTACGCTGGTGGATGACAGTGCAGACCGCCGTAATACCACTCCGTCATTACGCCTGGAAGCCGAAAGCTCCGGTCGTAATACGGCGTCCGTATTCCTCGACGGCACTGCAGCCGAATATCAGCTGTATATGACTGTCACTGCGCAGGTTCTGCTGCCGGGTAAAGGTATTTATCCGCTCAGTACTACGGTATACCGTACATTCTTTGATAACCCTGGCGTACCGCTGGCCAAAGATGCTGAGCAGGATATTATTTATCAGGAAATGCGGGTACGGGCTTCCCAGCAACTGGTTCGTCAGTTACTGGCAGTACATGCCGCACAGTTAAACACCGCAGACACTTTACCGGCCCCGGAGACGATTACCTCGCATTCGGGCCAGCAAAGTGACACTGCAGGCGTGACGACATCCCGCTGATGGTCAGGCTTTACCCTGAACAACTGGCCGCGCAACTCGCTGAAGGGTTGCGCGGCAGTTATTTCCTGAGTGGTAACGACCCGCTGTTACGCCAGGAAAGTCATGATGCCATTATTGCTGCCGCCCGCCAGCAACAATTCCTCGAGCATTTAACTTTTACCATTGATAACCACACCGACTGGGATGCCCTGTTTACCGTCTGTCAATCCCTCAGCCTGTTCACCCGGCGTCAGACCCTGACATTGCTGATGCCGGAAAACGGTCCCTCAGCCCAGATAACCCCGCGGCTGATCCGTCTTGCGGAACTGTTACACAGTGATCTGTTACTGATTGTGCATCTGCACAAACTGACTAAAGCCCAGGAAAACAGCGGTTGGTTTAAAGGGTTATCCCTGAATGCTGTGATGGTACCCTGCACCACTCCGGAACAGGCACAATTACCCCGCTGGGTAAGTCAGCGCTGTAAGAGCCTGGGTATTGCCATTGACCAGCAGGCTATCGGCTTACTCTGTTACTGCTATGAAGGTAACCTGCTGGCCTTATCTCAGGCACTGGAACGCTTATCTTTATTGTGGCCGGAAGGCCAGCTGACGTTACCGAGAGTAGAACAAGCGGTCAACGACGCTGCACATTTTTCACCCTACCACTGGGCAGATGCGATTCTGGCCGGTAAAAGTAAACGGGCATTGCATATTCTGCAGCAGCTGCAACAAGAGGCTGCCGAACCGGTTATTTTAGTGCGTACCCTGCAGCGGGAACTGATGACCCTGCTGCAACTGCAACGTCAACAGGGGTCGCACAACGTCCGTCAGTTAATGGACAAACTGCGTGTCTGGCAAAACCGCAGGCCATTATTTACCGCGGCACTGGAACGACTGGATAACCAGGCGGTGCACCTGGCAATAAAGCAGCTGGCATCGATTGAACTGACCATAAAACAGGATTACGGCAGCGATGTATGGTCACCGCTGGCCTCTCTTACACTGCAACTGACCTTCGGGAAGTCACCGGTGGTGGTGAGCGATGTCTGAGTTACATGCGGTCTTTGGCGGCACATTTGATCCGGTTCATTTCGGTCACCTGCGTTCTGCTGAAGCTCTGGCACGTCTGACCGGGTTGCATAAAGTTACCCTGTTACCGAATAATCTGCCGCCTCATCGTCCTCAGCCGGTCGCCAGTCCGGCACAGCGTCTGGCGATGCTGCGTTGTGCTATTGCCGATCTGCCCTTATTCGATATCGATGATCGGGAATTACACCGCGACACCCCTTCCTGGACAGTGACAACCCTGCAGACTATCCGTGCCGAACGCGGCAGCCAGCAACCCCTGGCGTTTATTATTGGTCAGGACTCTCTCCTCAACCTGAATAAATGGCACCGCTGGCAGGAACTGATGTCCCTTTGTCATCTGCTGGTCTGCCGTCGCCCCGGCTACTGTCGGCAGCCGGAGTCTGCAGAGCTGCAACACTGGATCAGTAAACATCTGACCGATGACCCGCGGCGGCTGCAACAGTATCCTGCCGGGCTTATCTGTCTGGCTGATACACCGTATTACCCGGTGTCGGCCACGGTTATCCGTCAGCGCCTGCATACCGGCCAGTCATGCAGCGACCTGCTGCCTCTGTCAGTGATTAACTACATCCGGCAGGCTGGCTTATATCGCGATTGATTAGGGCGTGATATACTCCGCCGCTTCAAATTCGACCGGCCGGGATATTATGACGGTCACTCTGTTATTTCCAGCACATCACGAGGGGAACCTTTTGCAAGGCCAGACACTCCAATCTTTCGTTATCGATAAAGTCGATGACCTCAAAGCACAAAATATTATCGCTATCGATGTCCGTGGTAAATCCAGTATCACTGACTGTATGGTCATTTGTACCGGTACATCTAACCGTCATGTCGTCTCAATTGCAGACCACCTGGCACAGGAATCACGCGCCGCAGGCGTCAGCCCGCTGGGTACCGACGGTAAAGACGACGGTGAATGGGTAGTAGTAGATCTCGGCGAAGTTATCGTTCATATAATGCAGGAAGAAAGCCGTCAGCTGTATGAGCTGGAAAAACTCTGGGGCTGACACGTGAAACTGCAACTTGTCGCAGTCGGCACCAAAATGCCCGACTGGGTGCAGACGGGGTTTATGGACTACCTGCGCCGTTTTCCGAAAGATATGCCGTTTGAGTTGATCGAAGTCCCTGCCGGTAAACGGGGAAAAAATGCCGATATCAAACGTATTCTGGAAAAGGAAGGCGAAGCAATGCTGGCAGCTGTCGGCAAAGGTAACCGCATCGTCACTCTGGATATTCCGGGTAAGCCCTGGGAAACACCTCAGCTGGCACAACAGCTTGAACGCTGGAAGCTGGATGGCCGTGATGTCAGCCTGTTAATCGGCGGACCTGAAGGGCTGGCCCCCGCCTGTAAAGCTGCGGCTGAACAAAGCTGGTCATTATCTGCTCTGACGCTCCCCCACCCGCTGGTTCGTGTGCTGGTTGCCGAAAGCCTTTACCGGGCATGGAGTATTACCACTAACCACCCTTATCATCGCGAATAGCAGATAAGGCAACTTCCGGACTGACAGGCCGCGGATGAACTTAACCAGTAGTGCGTTCAGAGATTATACAGCCGAGCAAAAACTGTTCGCCAGACGAGCGTTAGTCGCTTTTTTCGGCATTCTGCTGCTGAGCAGCATTCTGGTGTTTAATCTCTGGCATCTGCAGATCCTTCACTTCGACGACTACAGCACCCGTTCAAACCAGAACCGGATTAAACTGGTGCCAGTCGCACCGAGCCGCGGGATTATTTATGATCGTAATAAAATCCCGCTGGCAATTAACCGTACGATTTATCAGGCCGAGCTGGTGCCGGAAAAAGTTGCCAGTCTGTCAACAACCCTGCAGGAATTGCAGTCAATACTGGATCTGAGCCAGGAAGATCTGGACGCCTTCGAAAAAGAACGTAAACGATCACGCCGGTTCACTTCTGTTCCGCTGAAAAGTAATTTAAATGAATTGCAGATCGCCCGTTTTTCGGTAAATCAGTACCGTTATCCGGGGGTTGAAGTTAAAGGTTATCAGCGCCGTTATTATCCTTACGGTGCAACCCTGACGCACATTGTCGGCTATGTTTCGAAAATTAATGACCGTGACGTGGCAAGACTTGAGCTGGAAGGAAAAACCGGCAACTACGCGGCGACCCATGATATCGGCAAGCTCGGTATAGAAAGCTATTACGAAGATACTCTGCATGGTAAAGCCGGCTACCAGGAAGTCGAAGTGAATAACCGCGGCAGAGTTATTCGGCAGTTGCACCAGGAGGCGCCGCGTGCCGGACGTGATATTTACCTGACCATCGACCTGAAACTGCAACAATATATTGAGAGCCTGCTGCAGGGCAGCCGGGCCGCGGTGGTAGTCACTGACCCGCGTAACGGAGATATTCTGGCAATGGTCTCAACGCCGGGCTACGATGCGAATCTGTTTGTTAACGGCATCTCGTCAACGGATTATAAAGGTTTGCTGACCGACCCCGATCGGCCATTATATAACCGGGCCATTCAGGCCGCTTACCCGCCCGCGTCGACGGTAAAACCGTATGTTGCTGTTTCAGCATTAAGTGCAGGTGTGATTAATCGTAACACTTCATTAGTCGATCCGGGCTGGTGGCAATTGCCCGGCACAGAGAAACGCTACCGTGACTGGAAGAAATGGGGGCACGGGCGGCTTAACGTCACGAAATCTCTTGAAGAATCTGCAGATACTTTTTTCTATCAGGTCGCTTATGATATGGGGATCGACCGGTTAGCCGAATGGATGCAGAAGTTCGGCTATGGCTCGCGTACCGGTGTTGACCTGCCTCAGGAAAGTGCCGGTAATATGCCGACACGAGAGTGGAAACTGCGGCGGTTTAAAAAGCCCTGGTATCAGGGCGATACCATTCCGGTCGGTATTGGCCAGGGATACTGGACAGCCACACCGTTGCAAATGAATAAAGCCCTGATGACCCTGATTAATGACGGTGTGGTTAAGGTACCTCATTTTCTGCTGGCCGAAAGCCAGGGCGCGGATATTGTGTCCTACCAGCCACCCGCGGCCACCACTATCGGAGAAGTCAATTCCGGATACTGGGAAATCGCCAAAGACGGCATGTACGGTGTGGCAAACCGGCCAAATGGTACGGCCCGTAAAAGCTTTGAAGGTACGCCTTATAAAGTTGCCGCCAAATCCGGAACCGCCCAGGTGTTTGGCCTGAAAGAGAATGAAACTTATAACGCGCACCGGATAACCGAACGTCTGCGGGACCATAAGCTGATGACCGCGTTTGCTCCGTATGATAATCCGCGGGTTGCAGTCACAATGATTTTAGAAAATGGCGGTGCAGGTGCCGCAGTCGGCACCATTATGCGGCAGATCCTTGATCACATTATGCTGGGAGACAACAATACTGAGCTCCCTCAGGCCGCACCGCTTCCTCCTGGTTATGAAGGTGAGTAAATATGTCCCTGAGTCGTAGTCCTCAGAAACGGTCAATATGGACCCGCATCCATATTGACCCTCTGTTTGTACTGATAATTTTTGCCCTGCTCACCTATAGCGGATTTGTTATCTGGAGTGCCAGCGGTCAGGATCCGGGCATGATGGAACGTAAGCTGGGCCAGATTGCGATGGGTGTCACCCTGATGCTGGTACTGGCCCAGGTACCGCCACGGGTTTATGAAAGCTGGGCACCCTATCTGTATATACTCAGTATTGTACTGCTGGTGGCCGTGGATGCTTTCGGTCATATCAGTAAAGGTGCCCAGCGCTGGCTGGATCTCGGCTTTGTGCGTTTTCAGCCCTCTGAAATTGCGAAAATAGCAGTACCGTTAATGGTCGCGCGGTTTATTAACCGTGATGTCTGCCCGCCGACCCTGAAAAATACCGCTATTGCATTAATATTAATCTTCCTGCCTACCCTGCTGGTGGCCGCACAGCCTGACCTGGGGACCGCTATCCTGATTGCTGCTTCAGGACTGTTTGTCCTGTTCTTATCCGGTATGAGCTGGAAACTTATCGGTATTGCCGTGGTGCTGGTGGCCGCTTTTATTCCGATCCTGTGGTTTTTCCTGATGCATGGATACCAGCGTGACCGTGTAATGATGTTGCTTAACCCGGAAAGTGATCCCCTCGGTGCCGGTTATCATATTATTCAGTCTAAAATTGCTATCGGATCCGGCGGATTTGAAGGTAAAGGCTGGCTGCATGGTACCCAGTCACAGCTGGAGTTTTTGCCGGAACGCCATACTGACTTTATCTTTGCGGTACTGGCAGAAGAACTGGGTCTGGTTGGCGTACTGGCGTTACTGGCGCTGTATCTGCTATTAATTATGCGCGGACTGGTAATTGCGGCCAAAGCCCAGACAACCTTTGGCCGTGTGCTGGCCGGCGGTATTATGCTGATATTATTTGTCTATGTATTTGTTAATATTGGTATGGTAAGCGGTATTTTACCGGTGGTAGGAGTTCCGCTACCGTTGATCAGTTATGGTGGCTCAGCACTGATCGTATTAATGGCTGGATTCGGCATTGTGATGTCGATCCATACTCATCGAAAAATGTTATCAAAAAGCGTTTAAGAGGCGATACATGCGTAAGGAATGGCTGATCTGTATTGGACTGACATCGTTAGTATTGGCGGGATGTTCCGTCGACCAGCAACAGCAATATACCGCCCCTGCTCAGCCCGCCTGGACCGGGCCGGTGGTGGAAATTCCCGGTATCCCGCCTAAATATGAGCCGCTGATCGCTTCAGCGAATCAGAATTATACAGTCAACGGTGTCAGCTACCGTGTCGTCACGGATACGTCAAACTTCAGCCAGATCGGATTGGCAAGTTCTTATGGTCAGGAGTCTGCAGGCAATACCACGGCTTCCGGTGAGAAATTCGACCCGAATGCCTATACCGCAGCGTCCCCTTACCTGCCCATTCCGAGCTATGCACGTGTCACCAATCTGGCGGATGGTCGTCAGCTGGTGGTACGGATTAATGACCGCGGTCCTTTTGTTGCAGGAAGAATCATCGATTTGTCTTCTGCATCCGCAGGGCGACTGAATATTTCCAATAATACACAGGTTCGTGTAGATGCTATTACTGTCGCTCCCGATGGTACCTTATCCGGACCGGGAACCAACGGGACCAGAGTGGCTATACAAAGTTATGACTTACCGGCCAGACCAAACCTGGACAGCACTGATATGGCCCCGACACCGGCTATACAAAGCAGTAACAGTACCGCTTTACCAGCCACGGCCCCGTCAGTTACTGGTACCTCTCATGTTATGCCGATAGCCAATAGCAGCTTGCAAAGTAGTAACAGTATGGGTGCCCCGCTACACAGTAACGGTTTTCTTGGTGCGCCACAGCCGTTAGCCAGCGGCGTACTGGAGCCTGCAACCCCGGCGGCAACCCCACCCGCGCCGGCAGCAGCAGCTATTGCAGCCCCGGCCGCAAAAACACCGGCGTCCTCCGCGAGTAAAAGTCACGGCTTTGTCGTCCAGGTCGCGGCACTCAATGATGCACAGCGTGCCAGACAGTTAGAGCAGAAGCTGAGCCAGCGTTTTGGCGTTAACGCACATACTGAAGTCGTTAACGGGAACACCTACCGTGTACAACTGGGAGGTTATGCCGATCGCAAGGAAGCCGCCGCGTTACAGCAGCGATTATCAGGTGAAAAAATAAACTCATTTATTACTACTGCGCCGTAATTTTCCCTTCTGTTTTGCGCTAAAGCATAAACTTAAGTAAAGCAGGATGCCTGTTACAAGGGCATCCTGTTATAGTTTGTGACAAATAATACCTGTCCCATGGATGAAGTTACTCTAAAGATGAAGAGAAATTCCCCTTTGCACTTCCTGACCAAATTCAGTTCTGCCTCTCTGGTTGCATTGATTATCAGTCATTCTGCAATGGCTGATGATGTCAATCTGCAAACCATGATCCCCGGCGTCCCTGATATTGATGCCGAAGCCTACATCCTGATTGATTATAATTCAGGCACAGTACTGGCAGAAAAAAATGCAGATAACCGCCGCGACCCGGCAAGCCTCACCAAAATGATGACCAGTTATGTGATTGGCCAGGCGCTCAAAGCCGGTAAAATCCATCAGGATGATATGGTGACTGTCGGCCAGGATGCCTGGGCAACCGGCAATCCGGTATTCAAAGGGTCTTCATTAATGTTTCTTAAACCCGGAGATCGGGTCCCGGTGTCTAAACTGACACGGGGGATTGTACTGCAATCCGGGAATGATGCCTGCGTTGCAATGGCCGATTATGTCGCCGGTAGTCAGGACGCCTTTGTCGGTCTGATGAATAACTATGTCAGCGCTCTGGGATTAAAAAACACTCACTTCAAAACCGTCCATGGGCTGGATGCTGATGGCCAGTATAGTTCAGCACGGGATATGGCACTGATCGGTCAGGCCTTAATCCGCGACGTGCCTGACGAATACGCAATCTACAAAGAAAAAGAGTTCACCTTTAATAATATTCGCCAGACTAACCGTAACGGTCTGTTGTGGGATACCAGCCTGAACGTTGATGGCATTAAAACCGGCCATACTAATGCCGCCGGTTATAATCTGGTAGCCTCTGCGACCGAAGGAAAAATGCGGCTGATTTCTGCAGTGCTCGGTGGGCATACTTATAAAGGCCGCGAAACGGAAAGTAAGAAATTACTGACCTGGGGCTTCCGCTTTTTTGAAACCGTTTCTCCTCTGAAAGCCGGTAAAGACTTTGCCTCTGAGCCCGTATGGTTTGGTGACACGGACAATGTGCAGCTGGGGGTGGATAAAGACGTGTATCTGACGGTTCCCCGCGGCAGGGCAAAAGATTTGAAAGCCAGTTATATTCTGAGCAATACCGAACTGCATGCACCGCTGCAGAAAAACCAGCAGATTGGGACTATCAACTTCCAGCTGGACGGAAAAATCATTGCCCGGCAGCCACTGGTGGTGCTGAATGATGTTAAAGAAGGTGGTTTCTTTAGCCGGATTATCGATTATATTAAACTGAAATTTCATCACTGGATGGGATAGCTGTCAGGGTTGAAATATTCTTAATCATCCCCACATAGTAAAGCATTACTCTGCCCCTGAATCTTCGGGGGCATCTTTTTTACGGAGTCACTATGAAAACCAAACTGAATGAATTGCTCGAATTTCCAACCCCGTTTACCTATAAAGTGATGGGTCTGGCACAGCCCGGGCTGGTTGATCAGGTGATTGAAGTGGTACAACGCCATGCACCGGGAGATTACTCACCCGATGTAAAACCGAGCAGCAAAGGCAATTATCACTCAGTTTCTATTACCATTAATGCCACCCATATCGAACAGGTTGAGGCTCTTTATGAAGAGCTGGGCAACATCGAAATTGTTCGTATGGTGCTGTAACTCTGGCTGCCGGGTACCGGCAGGTATTCAGCCTGCCCGCCCGGCGCTATACTGCGTTTTTCAGCGGCTACCGGATATTCCCCTTGTCTGATCAATCTCTTATTATCCGTCAGTTAGGATTACGTGACTGGCATACGGTTTCTCAGGCGATGCATCAGTTTACTGATCAGCGTACTGCCGATACTGCCGACGAACTCTGGCTGGTACAACACCCTGCGGTATTTACTCAGGGCCAGGCCGGTAAACCCGAACACCTGCTCGACCCCGGCGATATTCCGGTCATGCAAAGTGACCGCGGAGGACAAGTGACTTTCCATGGTCCCGGGCAACAGATCCTCTATGTACTGGTTGATATCCGCCGTCGTAAGCTGGGTGTACGTCAGCTGGTCACGGCAATTGAGCAAACAGTGATCGCGACCCTGGCCGACTTCTCTGTCTCAGGCAGGGCCCGCGATGATGCACCGGGCGTCTATGTCGATGCTAAAAAAATCTGTTCTCTGGGACTACGGATCCGTAAAGGCTGTTCATTCCACGGGCTGGCTTTAAACGTGGATATGGACCTCTCTCCTTTTCTGCGGATCAACCCCTGCGGGTATCCGGGGATGGAAATGACCAGGCTGGCAGACCTGACAGACAGCCGCCTGATGCCGGAAACCCCTCAGCGACTGATTAAACATTTTACGGAACAACTCCCGTACACAGATATTCGTTATCAACACCAGCAGACACTGCCTGACTGATTTTTAATTTACAAATATGTAACTTTTACAGAACCGGAAAGCTGCCCGTCAGCAGGTAAAATGATATACTTTTTTCATTGTTACAAAATTAGTTGAATACAGGCTGCCTGTAGACAATCAGCAAACGGAACCCGCAGAAATGAGTAAACCTGTCCAGATAGAACGCGGTGTCAAATATCGTGATGCCGATAAAATGGCATTGATCCCGGTAAAAACAGTCGTCAGTGAACGCCAGGAGTTGCTGCGTAAACCTGAATGGATGAGAATCAAGCTTCCTGCAGACTCCAGCCGGATTCAGGGAATTAAAGCCGCTATGCGCAAAAATGGCCTGCATTCTGTCTGTGAAGAAGCCTCCTGCCCGAACCTGGCCGAATGTTTTAATCACGGCACGGCAACCTTTATGATCCTCGGTGCTATCTGTACCCGCCGCTGCCCGTTTTGTGATGTCGCCCACGGGCGTCCGCTGGCCCCGGACGCCGCAGAACCGGGCAAGCTGGCACAGGCCATTGCTGATATGGGACTACGCTACGTCGTTATCACCTCCGTTGACCGGGATGATCTGCGTGATGGCGGAGCACAACACTTTGCTGACTGTATCACGGCTATCCGTGAAAAAAGTCCGGCGATCAAAATAGAAACACTGGTACCGGATTTCCGAGGTCGTATGGATCGTGCACTGGATATTCTGACCCGCACGCCGCCGGATGTTTTCAACCATAACCTGGAGAACGTACCACGAATCTACCGCCAGGTAAGACCGGGAGCGGATTACCAATGGTCCCTGACCCTGCTGGAAAAATTTAAGCAATCGCACCCTGATATTCCGACCAAGTCGGGGCTGATGGTGGGTCTGGGTGAAACTAACGCTGAAATTATCGAGGTGATGCGCGATTTACGCCGTCACGGTGTCACCATGCTGACCCTGGGACAGTATTTGCAGCCAAGCCGCCATCACCTGCCGGTTCAGCGCTATGTCAGCCCGGCGGAGTTTGATGAAATGAAACAGGAAGCGATGGCAATGGGGTTCACCCATGCGGCCTGTGGCCCGTTCGTACGTTCCTCGTATCATGCCGATATGCAGGCCAAAGGTATCGAAGTTAAATAACCGGAAATCGTCAGAGACGGTCTGCAGGACTGTCTCTTTCAGGCCGGGTTTATCTCCTGCCCTGCGGCTGGCTTTCACCAAAAAACAAAAAACCAGACAGTCTGACTATCTGGTTTTTACTGACAATAAATACGTATATTTATTGCAGGGGCACATCATTACTCTTTATGAGTAACACGTTCAGCAGGAATCTCTTCCGCTTCACTCTTAGTTGCAGCTGGTTTAGCCGCGGCTGAATCATCATCTTTCATGGCTTTTTTAAAGCCCTTAATTGCGCTACCCAGGTCACCGCCTAATGAGCGTAATTTATTGGTGCCAAAAAGCAATACGATAAGAGCACCAATGATCAGCAGTTTTGCAATACTGATACCTTCCATAATATACCTTTAAACCTCAGCGAAGATCGTTACATCTACATTAATACGCAAAGCCGAGTATAACACAAAACAATTCTGTAACAGACTACGAATAGCACTAATCAGCCGGAAATACGCCATCCCGGAGCTGGCCAGCGATAACGGGCAGCAGGCACTTTCAGCAGGTGAAAAAAAATACGGATATTGGTTAACAAAAAAATAACAGGCAATAAAAAACCCGCCATAAGGCGGGTTTTAGAGATTCTGACTGAAAATTACAGGCTGATAACGTTAGCAGCAGATGGGCCTTTAGCACCGTCAGTAATTTCAAACTCTACACGCTGACCTTCAGCCAGAGTTTTGAAGCCATTGCTCACGATAGCAGAGAAGTGTACGAATACATCTTTGCTGCCATCTTCAGGAGTAATGAAACCGAATCCTTTAGATTCATTAAACCACTTAACGTTACCTTTAATCTTGGACATCTTATTACCTTTACATGAAAAATGGACACTAAACTGTGTCGGCACCTAGTACATCAATTGCGGTGCAATTTGTCCAGCACCATTTTAAGAAAAAGTGATAAATATCTAAATTTCATCACAACAGGGCATTTTTTGCACAAGGATTATGCTTAAAACTGGATACGTAACCATGCGAAGTAAACGTTTCCGTTGTTATGGGTTCCCGGGATATAGGTCATCTGAAAATTTGCCGGACCGTAGCCGATGGAAGCCAGTGGCAGGACCAGAGGGATAGGCAGATAATTCCAGTTATCACGCAAAGTGACTCCGGCGGTATACCCTGCTCCCACATGAAAACGCTGATCACTGAACGGCCGCCAGGTTGCTTCCCAGCCATAACCACCGATGGGTTCCCATTTATTAAAGGAATCTTTAAATGCCATCAGATAAATGCCCTGCCAGTTGCCTTTTTCATCGTAACGGGAGATCCCTCCCCCTGCCCCCCACGGCCTTTCGTTATAACGGTCAATATGCTCGCGGTCATAGGCCAGGCGGTTGTGCCAGGTAATTGCCGGCACATACAAATCCACCGTCTGTGGTGAGTTCCATGTTTCGGCCACATTACCGGTGAAAGTATCCCAGGTTTGGGATATTTGCTGTCCGATATCTGCAGCCTGAGTGACAGGGGCGCTCAGTACTCCGGCCAGCATGATGGCCCATTGTTTAGATTTCATCGTATACACTACATTAACCTGCCAGTTAAAAATTGCTAAATACCGGTAAACCGGCCTGACTCCGCCAGTTTCCGGGCAGTCAGGGTATAACGTCCTGCCAGAAATACCCTGAATAACCAGCATCCTCACTCTGCTGACTGTATCTTCGCCGGAAAGTAAAACATCGCTGCTGTGATTAATAACAGGCGACATTTCTTAAATAACCTTCGCTGACAAAGACATAAGTATTATTTTAGATAAATTTCAAAAAAAATCCTGCTCTCAGAGAAAAAACCCCGGGAGTTAACTGGCCCGCGCTCATACAGCCGGTCACCGGCCGGTTATTTCAGGACGGCTGACAGACAATAATAACCATACCTGCCAGTGCCACTATACCTCCGGTAATATCCCAGCGCGTCAGTGCAACACCATCCACCAGCGCCAGCCACGCCAGTGCCACACAAATATACACGCCACCATAAGCGGCATAAGTCCGCCCTGCCGCAGCCGGATGGAATGTCAGTAACCAGGCAAAAATCACCAGACTTGCTACCCCGGGCACTAACAGCCAGTGACTTCGCTGTTCACGCAGCACCAGATAAGGCAGATAACATCCGGCAATTTCGGCCAGGGCTGTCAATATAAACAACAACCCGGTTTTGACTATTAACATACTTGCTTCCTGTCTGTGAGGTTACGGGACCCCGTGAATTACCGGCACAAATGCTGCACCGGCTGTCCGACGGTTTTTGCTATGCTTAAAAAGATTATCTGTATTCGCGGCACAACCCGCGGGCACCGCGCAGGGATAATTCTACCCTGACAGTCCGCTGAGGTATATTCCGCTGTACACAGACGCCCTTTGCCGCTGTGAGTATCACAGTTTCACCCGATGGCAGGCTGCACAGGGCTTCCCTGTCTTTATTTTACTCTCAGGAGAGCATCAGAAATGACTAAACGGCTTCTTGGTCAGACAGATTTATCCATCACCCCGCTGGTGTTTGGCGGTAATGTCTTTGGCTGGACGATTGATGAGCCTGCCAGTTTCAGAATACTGGATGCTTTTGTTGATCACGGTTTTGACAGTATTGACACTGCTGATGTTTACTCTCTCTGGGCAGAGGGTAACCAGGGCGGGGAATCTGAAACCATAATCGGACGCTGGCTGAAGTCCCGCCCGGGGCGTCGCGAACAGATAAAATTATTCACTAAGGTTGGTGCCGATTTAGGTATTGAAGGCCACAAAGGCCTCTCCCGTAAATGGATTATCCGGGCTGTTGAGGACTCACTGCGCCGCTTAAATACAGATTATATTGACCTTTATTTCTCCCACTGGCCGGATCCCGCCACACCTTATGAAGAAACGCTGGAAGCATATAAAACACTGCTGGCCGAAGGTAAAATCCGTGCTATCGGTGCCTCAAATCTCGATGCAACACAGCTGACAGACGCCCTGAACGTGGCAGCACAGCATGCGCTTCCTGCTTATCAGGTGCTGCAGCCGGAATATAACTTATATGACCGTAACAGCTTTGACGGTCCGCTGCGTGACCTTTGTATTAAAAAGAATATCGGCGTAGTCACCTATTACAGTCTGGCTTCCGGGTTTCTTACCGGAAAATACCGTAAAGAGAGCGATTTACAGCAAAGCAAACGCGGAGCCGGCATCAGCAAATATCTTAATCCGCGCGGATTCAGAATTGTCGGGGCATTGGCAGAAGTTGCAGAAGCACAGCAGGCGACCTCTGCGGAAGTTGCCCTGGCATGGTTAATTGCCCGTGAAGGTGTCACCGCCCCGATTGCCAGTGCAACCAGCGTCCCCCAGGTTGAAAGTTTTGCCAGAGCACTTCAGCTTTCCCTGACCCCGCAGCAACTGACGTTACTGGATACCGTCAGTCAGTAATAAGCGACTCTCCCGTCAGGGGTCTGAGGGCCCCTGATACGCTGCCAGCACACACCTTCGTTACTCCGCCCCCCCCCTTCAGGCCCGCAATGGTCTTTACCCGATTATGACAGGATAATTTTCATACTAAGTGCTAATTTTATAACTATCGCTCTAATTTTTTGATGTTTTTATTCAAAAAATACCGGTGATGTTTTGCGTCTTTTTCACGTACTTTACGTTTTTTCAAAGGGGATTTTTTTATGAATAAGCTGATTGCTGGTTTTGATCGTGTAGTTGATCATCCTGACTTCGCAAAATTATTGTTACGCCTGGTGTTTGGTTTCCTGATGCTGTTCCACGGCAGCTTTAAACTGATGAACGGTGTTGAATGGATCAAACCGATGCTGTCTGCCCATGGCCTGCCTGGCTTTGTGGCTTACGGTGCCTATATCGGGGAAGTTATTGCACCGGTATTGATTATTCTGGGGGTCTGGACCCGGCTGGCCGGCCTGGTTTATGCCATCAACCTGGTCTTCGCCGTGGCACTGGTTGCCGGTGGCAACTTCTTCAAAACCACTGATGTCGGCGCATGGGCGCTGGAAACCGAAGCACTCTATTTCTTCGGTGGCATATTTATCATGTTACTGGGTGCGGGTAAATACAGCCTTTCCCGTCAATAAGTCCGGTCTGTAGTCTCACAGCTGCCCGCCGGACTGTCAGCGCGGGCAGTATTACTGCCTGAAACACTTGTTATATTTCGCTGCCTGCATCCGTCAGGCAGTCTTTTAACTTCACCGGCTATTGGCCGGCAGTATTGTCATGGTGACGTTGCAGGTTTTCCGACATTTCATCCAGCGCCTGCTGATTCTCAAGACCCCACAGATAAAGCTGTTCTATAGGCTCAGCCAGAGTTCTGCCCAGCGGCGTTAATGAATACTCGACTTTAGGAGGTATCACCTCAAAAACCTGGCGGTGAATCAACCCGCGAACTTCAAGCTCTTTCAGCGTCTGAAATAACATTTTTTTAGAAATCCCCTGCAGACTGCGCTGTAGCTCTCCGGTCCTCGCCGCTGGCTGTGGCCAGTGCCACAGGGCATGTAACACCATACTGCTCCATTTTACAGAAAACAGATCCATCAGCCGCCTCGGGCCTGAGTCTGCATAGAAAAATACTTTATCACCTGCCCATTGAGGCATACGCTTCACTCCGTCACTGCGCCTGGTCACCAAATGGTAACTACTACCATTAAAAGAACCCTTTATCTATAGTGTGCAGCTTATTTCCTCTGCCAAAGGGCTCCCGGTTGCTGCCCCGAAAAAAAGGTATTATATGCAAGTTAAAGGTCTTATTGCCCGTCACCCTGATACTCCGCTGACCAGCGGCCAGTTCTCCCTTCGTCCGTTGCAGGCTGGCGATGTCAGTATCGATATTCTTTATTGCGGGGTCTGTCATTCGGATCTGCATATGGCGCGTAACGAATGGGGGGTTAGTCACTATCCGCTGGTGCCGGGCCACGAAATTGTCGGTCGTGTCCGGGAAACCGGGGCTGCCGTCAGCCGTTATCAGCCCGGCGATATTGTCGGTGTCGGGGTGATGGTGGATTCCTGTGGTGACTGTCAGTTCTGCCAGCAGCATGAAGAGCAGTATTGTGAACAAGGATTTACCCCGACATATAACGGTACCGATCGTTATACGGGGAAAACCACTCTGGGTGGCTATGCACAACAAATTATCGTTGACCAGAATTTTGTGGTGTCAGTACCGGATAATCTGCCACTACATGGGGTAGCCCCCTTGCTCTGTGCCGGTGTTACGGTCTGGTCACCACTGATGCATTACAACCTGCAACCCGGCCAGAAAGTCGGGATTATCGGGCTGGGGGGACTGGGCCATATGGCGGTAAAACTCGCCAGTGCCCTGGGGGCAGAAGTGACATTATTCACCACATCTCCGGCGAAAGGTGAAGATGCTCTGCGGCTGGGGGCCCGCCGTGTGGTCATCTCAGGCGATGCGCAGCAGATGGCAGATTGTGCACAGCAGTTGGATTTGATTCTGGATTGTGTCGCGGCTCCTCATTCACTGGACCCGTACCTGAGCACCCTGAAGACCAATGGCCGGCTGGTACTGGTTGGCATTCCGGATAATCCTCACCCGGGCCCGGAGGTAACGCCGATGGTTTTCCGCCGGCTGAGTGTCAGCGGAACATCGATTGGCAGTATTGCCGAAACCCAGCAAATGCTTGATTTTTGCGGAAAACATAACATTATTGCCGATGTGGAAGTGATTGGCGGCGAAGGGATAGAAGAAGCTTTCAGCCGCATGCTGGCGGGGCAAATCAAATATCGCTTTGTGATTGATATGCAGCGCACTCACTGGGATTTCTCTGCCTGATAAGCGATCCGCTCAGCCATTATTCTGGCTGAGCGGACCGCCCTTTACTCCGGAGGCTGCGCATTCAGAATACGTTCAGCCTGAGCAGCAGTCAGCGGATAGTCAAAGAAGCGCTGATAAAAGTCACGCGTTTGCCTTACCATATTGATACCGGGGAACAAATCCGGATGCAGCAGTTGCGCTGCCCACTGGATCTGCAACGCGGTTTCGGTACCATAGCGATCCCAGGGAAAGACACCTGACGGATTACGGACAACATGCTGCTGTTTAACCGCCCGTAGCTGGCTGAACAGGGACTGATACGGTGACTGTTGCAGGGTACCCGCGGCGGCATCAAGGATAATATAATCCGGTTGCCATGCCAGTACCTGTTCGGGCGTAATCTGTTTCATATTACCCTCAATATTCCCGGCGACATTCCGGCCTCCCGCCAGGGTAATCCAGGTATCAATCAGAGTATTCCGGCCATCAACCTTCAGCGGATGCAATGACTGAATATGTAATACGGTCGGACGTTGCTGCAGCGTCAGCCGGTCCGTTTTACTGCGGATAACAGCAATTTGCTGCTCCAGATACCGGTTATACGCTTCGGCACGCTGACGGGCTTGTCTGGTGCCCACCACCTGTGCTGTCGTCAGTAATGAACGCTCCATGGAAGGAAAATCGTCAAAATTCATCATTAAAACCGGAATCCCCGCCTGACGGTAACCCGCCGCCGCCGGATCATTCTTTGGTACAAAAACCACATCTGCATGGCGTAATACTAATGCCTCACTGGAAAACTCATGACCCGGCGTCTGTAATGCCTGAAACAGTGAAGGCTGGATTTTAAACATCCACGGACGATCCTGTGGATGATTAACGGTTGCCACAATACGACCTCCGGCACCTAAGGTCATCAGTAATGAATGATGAGCAAACCAGCCATCTGCAATACGTGTCGCATGATCAGCAACAGTCACCTGCCGGCCCGTATCATCAGTCACCGTCTGTGTGGCTCCGTAAGGGCTGACAGCCAACAGACTAAGCAACAGGGTTGCCAAAGCCAGGCGTTTTCCCGGCGCTCTGAGCGTTATCAAAATACCACCTGCATTGATACTTCGGCCATCCGCGGTTCACCAGGCTGTGCACTGGCATACCCCGCGCCCGTATAACCATTCAGCCCGCCGGGCACAATATTCGTCCAGTAATGGCGGTTGGTCAGGTTAGTCACATCCAGCCGGAAAGTTGTTGACTGAGCAAATAACCGGGTTTTCCACGAAACACCTGCATCAGCAGTGGTATAACTGCCGGTCCATGTAGCATTGGTATTATCGGTACTTCGTCTTCCCATATAACGCAGGCCCGCATGTACTTCTGTGCCCGCCAGGGCCGGCAAATCATAAGACGCGAATAAGCTGGCCGTGTAACGTGACAGTCCGACAACCTGCTTATTATCAGTGGCGGTACTGGCAGTATTTCTCAGGCGAGGATCCAGCCAGCTCATACCACCGTAAATATGCAGATTGTCCGTCGCATCGCCTGTCGCCATCAGTTCAAGGCCACGGTTGCGCTGCTCGCCGTCCAGTGCATAAACACCGCTGCTATTGGTATATGCAAAGGGCCGCTTAATCTGAAATACCGCCGCCGTAAGTAACATTCTTCCGACAGCCAGTTTACTGCCAGCCTCGGCCTGCTTGCTTCGATAAGGCGCCAGAATATTTCCGGCATTGGATGCCCCGGCCGGGGCCGTATCACCCTGTTGCAGACTGTCCGCATAAGTCAGATACAGTGTCAGGAGATCAACGGGTTTATACAGCACACTGGCTGAACCACTGAAACCATGGTCAGAAGAGTCACTGGTCCGGAGACCACTTTTATTATAATTAG
Organism: Tatumella sp. JGM130; assembly: GCF_018257525.1. Classification (NCBI taxonomy): domain Bacteria; kingdom Pseudomonadati; phylum Pseudomonadota; class Gammaproteobacteria; order Enterobacterales; family Erwiniaceae; genus Tatumella; species Tatumella sp. JGM130. Next base: position 68,126 of record NZ_JAERJS010000016.1, read on the forward strand.
AGGTTGCCAGCTGGCTTTCACTGCCTGCCAGAACAGTGCTCCACTGTGGCGAAAAAATCAGCGTATCACTAAGTAATAACGCTGTCTGAGTGGTACTGGCAGAGTGATAGCGTTTGGTAAAATCCGGGTAGTCAGGTTCGGTGAAGGACTGAGGATCAGACAGGGAAGCGCTTCCCAGTGTCTGAGTGCTGCCGTTAACCGGATTATAATTTTTCCACGAGAACCCACGGATACCGGCAGAAACCTTATGTCTCAGCACGCCGGTATCAATTTCGCCGCTCAGGTTTGCCAGATAACTGTTAATTGTAAAACGGCTGGCCGTATTACTGGACGTGGTGGTGGTATAATGCCCGGCATTATCTGTCAGAGTATTAGTGACCGCTGTAGACTCACGATCGGCTATCTGACGCAGCACACCAATTTCTCCCAGCCAGTTACCGTCAAAATCATGTTTCAGATGCATGCCAGCGGTCAGGGTATGGTTGTTATCCCCGGCATATGACTGACCAAGATGCGCCGTACGCGGATTCAGGGGCGAAGGAAATGACACACCTTTTGCCAGCGCAAATTTACCTGCTAATCCTTTATCGTAATAATGGTAGTCACTGAAATTACTTTCCAGCAGAGTATGATCCGTCAGATTTGCATCCAGAGCCAGGCTGAACAGCTGGCGACGAATTTTGCTGCCTTTCACATAACCATTACCTTCATCATCAAGAAGATTAGCCCGGTAGCGAACTCTGTCAGAGCTGCTCAGCGGGCCACTAAAATCTCCGGCCAGTTTGTGCGTCAGGCCGCTGCCACTGCCTGCGGTTAATGAGTGATAAGGCGTGTCGGTTCCGCGTTTTGAAACAAAGTTAAATAATCCTGCCGGGTTTGCGGGACCGTATAAAGACCCGGCCAGACCGTTAAGGACTTCAATATGATCAAACTGTTCTGCTGAGTAATCGGTCGTCGAGACGACATTTAACCCGTCAATCATGCTGTTCTGTACCACACTGCCCTGCATACCACGGGTCTGGGGTCTGGCACCCTCTCCCTGCACCGAAGGCATATAACGATATAACTGAGATACACTTTTTAACTGCTGCGCATTCATCATCGACGCTGACAAGGCCTGCACCGACCATGGGGTATCTTTAATACTGGTGTTTCCCGGGTTACCAAGAGTTGCCTGCTGCTGAGTGGCATCGGTATTCGCTGATTTTGCCTGTACCACCAGCGTTTGCGGAGACACCGGTACTGCCACAGATGAAAAACTCGCCAGCAGAGATAAATATAACAAGCTGTTGCGCCCTTTACATTCCTGAACCATCGACATTATCCATTGAAAAATTGTTATTTTTTTTAATTGATTCCGGGCTGGCCGGAGGCTGCCGGTCCGCGGGGGAAGAAGAAAAATATAACGTTATGTAGTTTTTTATATAACGAATAAATAAAAAAAAACGTTTCAGAATGTTTATCAGACGGCAGTCACAATTGTCGGGATATCGAAAAACAGGTAAGGGATACGCAAAAAGGATTGAAGCTAAAGACCCGTGTCACGGATGCTGTAACGGATCTTACATTCAGGAGAAATATGATGAAAAAACTGACGATTTACCTTTCTGTCCCCCTGTTACTGGTATCAGCATTGTCTGCGGCAGCCACGGCATCCCCGCCTGATGACCATGGGCCCTTCCCTGCGCCGGGCATGCACAGCGAGCGACCACCTCTGCCCATGCCCGTATATGCAGTCACCGAAACTACATCAGCGCCGGTCGACACGCTGAAAAATCTCGTCGCGCAGCTGCCGCAGGCTGACGCCGGTAAGTATCAGGTGCGTATTGAAATATTACCACTGCCTGCCAAACCGCTGATACAAGGCCCTGAGCATTAATCTGTCGCTCCCGCGGATAGTTACCGCAATTCAGCCACGGCTACAACATCAGGATACTGCTTCAGCAATCACCCGCCCGGCACAGGGCGGGTCAGTCACAAGACTTCCCGCCTGCCCGCTCAGAATAAGACAACAGCCATCGCAGATTACCCTGACATAGTGGCGGCCTTCAGAGAAAACGACTTTTTTAATTCTGCTGACCAGGGCGACACGATGTACAGGATTACCGGGGGGCTGACGGACAGAGATATAATGCTGACAATCACACTCAGGAATCAGGTAAAACAAGCCTGTGCTGGCTATAACCAGACTCCGGCCGGAGATGCTGAACTCAGCACAGAAAACTATAAAAAAACTGTCCGGCTTATGTGGCCGGATGGTTACTGTCGAGAACAGCGATTAACGAACGAAAAGCCGCTCTGGCAACCTGCTGCGGATCCTGAGATTTCAGATGATCATTAAAGACTTCTAATCCTATCGGTCCCTGATAATCCTGTGCGGAAAGATAGTCGATCAGCGTTTTCAGGGGGAACACACCCTCACCCGGTAACAATCGTTCATGACGGGCAATACTGGTCAGATGTTGCCGTTCCGGTATATTTTCGGCATCGGATAGCTGGACCAGAAATATTTTATCCATCGGGATACCCTGCAGATCAGCAGATGTTCTTTGTAACGCGAAAATATGGAATGCATCAATCACCAGCCCCAGGGCTGGTGAATCAATTTCCCGTAAAATAGCCATTGCCCGGGGAAGCGTATTAATAAAAGTACTCCAGCTCATTGCTTCATACGCAATACGCAGACCCCGTTGCTCTGCCTGTGCCACCAGCCAGCATAAATCCGGCAGGATCTGCTGCTGCTGACATGCAGCATCGGTATTCGCTGGCACCAGTACAGTACCAGCACCAAGACGTACCGCAGTATCCAGAATGTCCAGTGCCTCCCTGCGCTTATTATCACGCTGCGACTCCGCGGCCCCGTCAAAATCCAGCAGTACCTGATAGTCGGTCAGTGACAGGTTAAGTTCTGTCAGTTTCTGTTTTACCTGATCGGCATCCCCCTCCGCTCTCCGGATATCCTGTTGCCATAATTCGACTTGCATAAAACCAGCATCTGCCGCCGCCTGCAATTTCTGTCCGGTCGACCCGCCAAGTAAAATAGTGTTAATAAACAATGTATTTTCAGAAAACACCGTATCTCCTCCGCAGGATATCGTTTTACTCATACAATATTGCCGATAAAATACAAACCACCGACAGTACTTCATCCATAACTATAGCAGGCTTATTAACTGGCACTGGAAGGGAATATACCGCTCCGGAACGGACGGTGGGCGAAAAGTCATTTTATTGCCGGGTCAGGTGCTCACCTGAATGAGCACCTTTAATATGGTAGCCGTTACACAGAATGACTGACAGGCACTCTGACAGAATATTCCGTTTATTTCAGTGTAGACATATCCACAACAAAACGATATTTCACATCCCCTTTTTTAAGACGTGAAAAAGCGTCATTAATCCGGGCCACATTCACCAGTTCAATATCAGCAGTGATATTATGCTTCGCACAAAAATCCAGCATCTCCTGTGTTTCATGGATACCGCCAATATTAGATCCTGCAAAGCTGCGGCGTCCTTTGACAACATTAAAGGCTGCTATCTCTATAGGTTCAGCGGGTAAACCTACCAGTACCACACTACCATCAATCGCGAGTAGTTTAAGATATTGGTTAACATCATGACTTGCTGAAACAGTATCAATAATTAAATCAATTTTACCCGCATATCGCTTCATCTGCTCAGTATCAGTCGTAAGCACGGCATCATCAGCACCAAGCCGTTTCGCATCAGCAACCTTTTGCTCTGAGGTTGTTAAAACAACGACTTCTGCAGCTAATGCTTTAGCGATACGAATCGCCACATGCCCCAGCCTGCCAATCCCCAGTATACCCACGACTTTTCCAGGACCTGCCTGCCAGTGCTTAAGTGGCGAATATACTGTAATACCAGCACATAACAGTGGTGCTGCTGCAGCCATATCCTCAAAATGGGGCATTTTCAGGGTATAGCTTTCTTTACAGACATAAGTCTGAGCAAAACCACCATATGTCATCCCTCCCAGATATTTATCGGGTGTATTAAAGGACAAAACAGTACCGTGTTCACAAAACTGCTGCAGATCACGTTCACAAGCAGGGCAACTACCGCAGGAATCCACGATACAACCCACAGCAGCATAATCTCCGGGTTTAAAGTGAGTTACGCTGGCACCAACCGAAATCACCCGGCCTACAATTTCATGTCCGGGAACCATCGGAAAAACTGATGCACCAAAATCATTATCAATCTGATGAAGATCAGAATGACAGATACCACAATACATGATTTCAATTTCTACATCATCAGCGAGTAAACCACGACGCCTGATTGAAAACTCTCTAAGCGGACTTTTTTCAGCTTTAGCACCAACGGCTTTCACAGACTTAATCATAATATCTCCGTCATCATCAGGTTATTAATTTTTAAATTAGCAACCCCTGTTTCTGTTGGGTATACCTGCAAATAGATTAGCCTTATTAGTTTTACTCATAAATATATTATGTATTTATTGTTTACCCCTGACACTGATGGCTGATATTGTATTTATTCATCGCCAAGAAAATCTGATGCAGTGAGCGATAGACTGGTATCTAACACCGCAGCTTTACACGTAAAATTTCGCACCCTGAATTCCGAAAAATATAATTAGCCATATAACCAAAAAGGCGAAAATTAATTTTTTAAATATACCTGTAAAAAATACTGCCCCTGTCCCTTTTACAGATCGCGGAGGATTATAAAACCAGGGAATGAAAGACCGGCTATCAAACATTGTTTACGGTAGCGCGCAGTATCATCGGCAAAATACAGCGATTCACTCTCCATATGAGTAAAAACGAAAGAGGTAACTTATGGCTGAAGTTATTGTGGTAATTGGCAGTGGTTCAATTGCACAGGCTATCGCAAGACGAGTCAGTAGCGGAAAAAAAATCCTGCTCGCAGATATCAATCGGGAAAATGCACAGTCAGTCTCAGCGCAGCTGAAAAAAGCGGGTTTTGATGCCAGTGCAATACATACTGATGTGCGTTCCAGAGAGTCTATACAACAGTTAGTCGCTGCATCGGTCGCTGCCGGCGAAATTAAAGGGGTAATTCTGACCGCCGGACTTTCTCCTTCACAGGCAAAAGCTCAGGATCTGCTACATGTTGATTTATACGGCAGTGCCGTGGTGTTTGAAGAATTTGGAAAAGTGATTGCCACAGGCGGATCATGTGTCGTTCTGGGTTCACAATCCAGTCATCGTTTGGATTGTGATGCACTGTCACAACAGACTGCCGATCAGCTGGCAACCCTGTCGCCGGAAGAACTGACAGAACTGCCGTGGATAAAAGCAATTGATGACAGCCTGTACGCCTATCAGATCGCAAAACGGGGGAATGCTTTACGTGTAATGGCTGAAGCAGCAAAGTGGGGTAAACGCGGCGCACGGATAAACTGCATCAGTGCAGGAATTATTTTTACTCCACTGGCTTATGACGAACTGAATAGCGCCGAACGGGGCGAGTACTACCGAAATATGTTAGAGAAGTCACCCGCCGGTCGCGGAGGTACTCCTGATGAAATTGCTGCTCTGGCAGAATTTATGTTTGGCCCTAATGGGAGTTATATCAGCGGCAGCGATATCCTGATTGACGGTGGTGTAACTGCCTCAGTACGTTATGGTGACCTGAAGACCGGCTAATCTTCCCTTCACCTGCAGTCCTCCGTTGCTCCCGTGACGGTACTCTGCGATTATGCCGGCCGGTTGCCAGCCCGAAATGAGCCTTTTTTCGGGCCGTTTACCCCGGCGCCTGCCCCGTAACAGGACTATCCGGAGTAAATTCTGTCATCAATTGGCATTATTGAAGATGAACCTGCGAGTCTGCCCAAGAGCCGATCAAAACCGACGGATTTATCATCACAAGTGGCAGGCAGCTTCAACACAGGTTAAACAACAGTGAAATAACTGATGTAAATTATTGTTCTTACTCATTTTTCCCTCGATATGTTTAAAAAAAATTATCACTTATCATTAAACTATTTCCACACTAAACATAATGACTTCAGGTATTAATTTTGGGAAATGACTTGCTTCTTCTGCTGGCCATTATTCTGGCCGGCGTTGCCGTTTACTTTGGTTTCTCCGCATGGAGAGAACGGGGCAGACAGCGCCGGACCTTTCGGCGATAGTACTTTCACAGCCGCAGCAATGCGGCTGCTAGCAAAAGATTCACCAGCCGGGTCTCTGCCCCTGTTCCGTGGCTTCTGATTCCCCCCTTCCGCCTGCTTGCCGGGTCATCGTCGCTGTATCCGGCGTCCTGCCATTATCCGAGGAAAGATTAACTGCAGAGGTAATCGTGCAGTTTTATTTTATAGTACTAAACTTAAGTAATTGCTTAAGTGGCTTCTGTTACTTTTATTACATAAGCATATATATCAAAACGTTAACTAATATATTGCTAATATAAGGTGACCTTAATGTTAAATTTATTTTACGTAAGACCCCGACAGGAACGCCGTGTTTTTTCATCTGTGCTGATTGGTATCGTTGCGGGGGTTATTTCCGCACTGGTTAAGTCTGGTTTTGAAACAATGATCCCGCCAAGAACGGCAGCTACCCTCCCACCGCCGCTGGTATTACTGGAAAAACTGGGTGTCCATATTGATACCCTGACCTATCAATGGATGGGATACAGCATTAACTGGGGCGGCAATGGCGTGCATATTTTATTTTCTGTGGTTATCGCCATTGTCTACTCGGTACTGGTCGAATATCTCCCGAAAGCCCGGCTGTTTCACGGGGTCGCTTTTGGTGTGGGCGTGTCTGTATTCGCCCATGGTCTGATAGTACCGCTGCTCGGCTTATCTGGCTGGTTGTGGATAGCCGGAAGTCAGGCGCTGATTTCTGAATTTGTCGGCACTGCATTTTGGATCTGGACTATCGAAGCCGTCCGCAAAGATCTGCGCGGTAAATTATAATCCCCGCCACCGACTGGCCGGGCTTCTGACAAACAGGCGGCGGGATAATTTGATGACAATCACGGAACCACCATTGCGGGTTTATTCTGTGCTTTGTTTATCCCGCCACGTTATCCGCAGACAACAGAAGCTGGCGGTTTTTCAGGACGTTCTGCTATTCATTAAAAACATTGATTATTTTATGTGAAGCATAAGAGACCCGAACAATACCGGATAAAAACAATAATTACCGGATGACTCTTCCGGCAATAGAGTCACTGTCGAATAAATTAATCACTGCTGCCACAGCATAGCTGTTATCCGCGAATACAGCACCGGTGTTATTTCTTATAATCAAAAAATTAAATTTAATTGTTAATGATAAATTATTGAAAAATAAAATAAATTACACCCTGATAATTATTAACAGATTAAATAAATCAAATAAAACCTGAGGTGGTGATCACTGCCAGACCGCTGCTCACCCTTCCCCTCCCCCGGTTCAACCTTTAATTAATAAAATAATATTACCTGACACTGTTTCAAATCACTGCCCCAGAAAATCGTCCGCCACAACCGGAATAATGATTATTAAGTATTATTTTAGTAACCTGGAAAATACCTGTTGGCGGCATCCGTTAAAAATAACCAGGATAATAAAAGGCATCAATTAGCCAACAAAAAAATGGTTATTTCATTACAAAGTAACGCGTGATTAATAACAACATCCCGTAACATTGCAAGGGCTAATATATATATGCTTTCCCGTAGAAATCTGCTTAAAACCGGATTGTACCTCACCGGTTTCGCCGCCTTTACCCCGGCCCTTTCCCGGGCACTGCTCCCGTCACAAAACAGTGATAACACTGTTTTTTATAAACTTTCCCTGCTGTTAACCGGACGAACTCAGCTGAGTCAGTTACTGAGCCAGCGGGCCTTAACCTGTCTGGCAAAAGAAGACTCTGATTTCCCCGTAAAACTTACCCGCCTGATACAGGCGATGAATGCCGCGAACATTACCCGGGCTGATCAATTAAATGGTCACCGGATTATGTCGGTGACGGAAACCGGGGATACGGTAAAAAAAATCATCTCTGCATGGTACCTGGGTTTTACCGGCACTCCGCTGCCATTAAGAGCCACAGATAATACCCGGTTTGTGACATATACCGATGCAATGATGTATGCCCCGACCTCAGACGCAACGGTTATTCCGACTTATTCAAGAGGACAGACCAACTACTGGGTCAGACCGCCAGTCACGATTTTAACTGACTAATAAATATATTGATTTTAATGTGAGATAAAAATGAATACCCAATATGATGCCGATGTTATTGTTATCGGTTCCGGTGCCCTGGGCAGTAATGCTGCTTATATCCTCGCGCAGAAAGGTCATTCTGTGATTATTCTCGAAGCCGGAGAACGGATCCCGCGCTGGAAAATCGTAGAAAACTTCAGAAATTCATCAAAAAAAGGAAATTATAACTCACCCTACCCTGATATGCCCTGGGCGCATCACTCTTATAATGAACAATATATCGAAAATACAGGGTCATTTGATTTCCGTCCGGGTATGCTCAAACTCGTAGGCGGAACCACCTGGCACTGGGCCTCAGCATGCTGGCGATATTTGCCCAATGATATGAAACTTAACTCTCTTTATGGTGTAGGCCGGGACTGGCCCATCGAATACAGTGAACTTGAACCTTATTATCAGAAAGCAGAGCAAGCGCTGGGAGTCTGTGGCAGTGACTCCGATGACCAGAGTGGCCAGGGCGGTAACCCCTTTCCTCCGCGATCTAAACCTTACCCGATGGAACCCGAAGCTGAAACCTACCTGTTCCAGCGTCTGAAAGCCCGCCTGAGTCCTGCCGGCTACCACTTTATTCATGAGCCAAACGGTCGCGCTACCAGACCCTATGACGGCCGTCCTGCCTGCAGCGGCAATAATAATTGTATGCCTGTCTGTCCAATCGGCTCGATGTATAGCGGGGAGCTGCACGCACTGCATGCTGAACAGGCTGGCGCGCAACTTCATACAGATGCTACCGCCTGGAAACTAGAAAAAGGCCAGGAAGGTAAAATAGTGGCTGTCCATGTGCGCAGTTCAACCGGTCAGGATAAAAGACTCACCGCCAAATATTTTATCGTCGCGGCACATGGTCTTGAAACACCAAAGCTGTTGCTTATTTCTGACGTCGCTAATAGTTCTGATCAGGTCGGTCGTAATCTGATGGATCACACGGGGATGGGACTGCAGTTCCTGGCTGATGAACCTGTATGGCCTGGCCGCGGAGCCGTTCAGCAAGGCGGTATTTTTAATTATCGTGACGGTGAATTCTGTAAAACACACTCTGCAATCAAGCATGCTATCTCGAATAATGTTCCGAATATGGCTGTCGCTCAGCGTTTAATCTCTCAGGGGGTTGTCGGTCATAAACTGGATGAGCAAATCAGACACCAGGCGGCCCGCTGGGTAGATATTTCAACAGTATTCGAGATCCTGCCACACGCGACTAACACAGTCAGACCCAGTAAAACGCGTAAGGATGCCCTTGGGATCCCTATGCTTACCGTTCACTATGAAGTTGATAACTATGTAAAGGCCGGCCGTGAGGTCGTGGTTAAGGATTATCAAAAGTTTGTCAGCCTGATGGGGGGTGAAGTGGTGGAAGATAATACCGGATGGCAAAACCGTGACCACCTGATGGGCTCAGTTATTATGGGCGACCATCCTGAAAACTCAGTAGTAAATCATGAATGCAGAACCTGGGATCACAGTAATCTTTTCCTGGCAACAACCGGGGTTATTCCGGCTTCAGGCGTGATTAACCCCACCCTGACTGGTGTTGCTCTCAGTATCCGCGCAGCCGAAATTATTGACCGTGAAATCTGAGTACAAAATATGATAAACATAAAAAAGACTATTTTAACGGCAGGCGTTCTGTCTTTCAGTTTACTGATACCTTTATCCGTCTGTTCTGCAAATAATACGACTGAGCAATTAATCACAAAAGGTAAATATATCGCGGTCGCGGCTGACGGCAGTCATCTTTATCCGGCAATGCCATATACCGCATACCATGCAATGACCGATACCGACCTGCATGCGCTCTATAGTTATTTTATGTATGGTGTGAATCCTGTTGATAGTGCTCCGGAAGAAAAAACCAGCCTCAGTTTCCCTTTTAATATCCGTCAGTTAATGTGGGGATGGAACCTTTTATTCAGCAGTAACCAACCGTTCCGGGAAATCACTAATTCGCCGCCTCAGGTTAACCGCGGGAAATACCTTGTGGAAGTACTCGGGCATTGCAGTACATGCCACACGCCACGTAATCTGATGATGGCTGAAGATAAAAGTAAAAACTTGTCCGGCAGCCCTCTCGGCGGGTGGTATGCACCAAATATTACCCCCGATAAGGACAGCGGTATCGGTAGCTGGAGTCAGCAGGAAATAGTGGTTTATCTCAAAACCGGACATATCGCAGGTAAGGCCAGTGCTGCAGGGCCGATGGCCGAAACTGTTGAGAATAGTTTCCGATACCTTAGTGACAGTGATCTGAACGCCATTGCCACCTGGATTAAGCAAGTCCCTGTCATTACTACTGCACCTGCATATCATTCCGCAATACGTCCCCCGCTCACGGATATAAATAAGGTTATAAGCGGACAGGGGGACCAGGCATCCCTCGCAGACAGCACAACAACAGATGGGTCAGAACTTTATAACGCCGCGTGTGCCAGCTGTCATGGCATAAATGGCCAGGGGACTGCCGATCATTTTTACCCTTCGTTGACCAGTAATTCTGCAGTATCTTCGCCGACAGCACAAAACCTGGTGATGACCATCGTCGAAGGACTTAACCGTAAAAGCAGCGACGGTGATGTCTCTATGCCGGCTTTTGGTAAACAACTCACAGATTCACAAATAGCCTCTGTTACCCGCTTTGTCCGTTATCAGTTCTCCGCAATTGATGACAAAATCACTGCACAACAAGTCACCGGCTGGCGCAATGGCGGTGATACCCCTTTCATCGTTAGCTATATAAACTATTTTATCGGCCTCGGAGGACTGGCGGTAGTGGCCGTATTTTCACTGATCATCTTCTCTGTAAAAAAACGCAGACAATAACCCTCAGCAACTGCATATTTATAATATGCAGTTGCCCTCAGCCTTTATTTCAGAATAGTTGTTAACGCCTCTGAAAATACATTGGGTGGCATGGAGTGATATCCAAAACGTATTTTCCCGGAGCGTAAAGTGCAACACTGGCGAAACTGTTACTGCCTTACAATATGACTGTGGCAGCCGTTGCGCAGATGGAAGCCATATCGGAAGCGACCCTGTATAACGGGCGTAATCAGGAAAAATCAGAGGGGAAACCGGTGCCAGACGCAGAGAAAAACAGTAAACAAGAGATAACCGCGGATCAGGGCGAACCACAGGCAAATGTTATATGCTGAAATAAAAGAAAAAACAGACCAGAACGGAGATAAAGGCAACAAAAAATGGTGCCCTATAGGATTCGAACGTAATTACTATCAACATGTTTTATATTGATAAAATTGTTTTCGATAAATATTGTACCAACATTTATACCAACATATAAGTTTGTTAAAAAATGCAACCCATTATCGCTGGGCAAGCATGCCAGGATAATGCCTTGCGATTATATCATTCATTTTCTCTATTAACTCCGGTCGCTTAAAAACCAAATGAGCGGTTCCCTTCTGATAGTAACGAATGCTGAAAAACTCATCTTCGTAAACGTCCTTAGCCGGATTATCACGAATATGCTCCATCAACCGGGTTGAGATATCGCCACGGTTGTAAGGGATCGGTTTACCATCCAGCAGAAACAGCATTCGTTCCAAATCCGCCAGTTGATCCCGTCGCCAACCCCAGTTAAGGCTAAAGCCCCAGCGGTTATGCGTCACCAGATTGTTAATGATGATCTTCTTACCGAAGCAGCAGGGACTATTGGTTTTGTAATCCCATGACAGACCTTTGAACACGTTGATGATCCCACGCTCAAAGACATCCGTTTTGTTCAGATGTAGCAGCTCAAAAGTACTGAGAATAGTCGCTTCGCTGATCGCAGGAAAGTCACCCTCCTCCAGGTTCTTGTGCCACTGGTCGCGAGCCTGTGCATCCATCAAGGCCATCATGCCGGACTTCAGCATCAAATCGCGCCAGATACTGCGGTCGATATTGCGGGTGATAGCAGGCATTGCTTTATCCGTCTTTTCGGTCAGCCAGCTATCGTAGCGGTGCCCGGATTTCATCGCCCAGTCTGGCGCCGTACCTCCACCAATCTCTGAGGTCAGTAGTGAAATGGCATCAAGCTGATGCATGAGTTGTTCAATCTGTTTAAGTGCGGAATCGCGACCAGTCACCACTCGTTCGATGCTGGTCGAAAGGATAAGTTCGTTATGACCTGTTAATACTGCGGGTTCTGTATGCATCATTAATCGTCCATAAAAGCAAACACGCCTGTCGGGAGTGGCAGGCGCATTGTGCGATGAATAAAAAGGTTCATCGCGTTTTACCGGGGAACGCTGCTTTTATCTTCAGGAAGAAGTATTCATTATCCCGGTATCCATA